>NZ_MDCR01000089.1 GCF_001723055.1 Streptomyces niveus | reverse complement strand
TGGCTGTCGCTGGGGGCCGCGGCCGTCGCCTTCGCCGCCTTCCTCGCGCATGAGTCCCGGCTCGCCCGGCGCGGCGGCGCCCCGCTGATCGCACCGCACGTGCCGCGTCTTCCGGGGATGGGCCGCGCGGCCGTGCGGATCACCCTGGTGATGGCCATCAACGCGGGCTTCCTCTTCGTCTTCGCGCTGCACTTCCAGTCCGGCCTCGGTCACAGCGCGCTGCGCACCGGGCTCAGCTTCGCGCCGACGGCGGTGGTCTTCGGCGTGGTCGGACTGACCTGGCGCCGGTGGCCCGCCCGCCTCCAAAGGAGGCTGATCCCGGCCGGGTTCGCTCTCATCGCGCTGTTCACGGTGGCTGTCGGACTGGTGCTGCGCGACGGCGGCGATGGCGGGGCGTGGATGTACGTCGCGTTTCTCGGCATGGGCGTGGGTCTGGCGCTCGGGTACAGCCCCACGCTGACGGGCGCGCTCGCCGCCGTGGCCAAGGAGGACGCGGCGGACGCCAGCGGGCTGTTGATGACCGTGACCCAGCTCGGTCAGCTGATCGGCGTCGCGACCTTCGGCACGCTCTTCCTCGACCAGCTGGACGGGCCGGGGTCCGTCGCGTCCGGCCACGCGCTGTGGATCGCGGGGCTGGCGCTGGCCGGGGCGGCTGTCCTCGGTGCGATTCTCGGGCCCGGCGCGGGAACGGCGGCCGGTGCCTCCGCCGGTACGTCTGCCGACGCCTCTGCCCGTCCGGGACGGCGTACAGGCCCCGCCGACGGCGACGGTCCGGCCTGATCATGCTGCCCTCCTTGCGAACCCGTGACAGAATCGGACGGCCGGAGGGGGACGACGGCCCGGATCGGGAGGAGAGAGCGCGATGCCCGCCAGCAGCATCGACGAAGTCGGTGCCCTGCTCGCGGCGGCGGAGTCGGCCACCGGCCTGAGCTGCCCGTCGTGCGGTTCCTTCCATGTGGCCCAAGTACTCGGCGACAACGGCGGAGTTTCCTACGTGTGCACGGCCTGCGGCCACAGCTGGAGCTGATTGATGGGTGCGCACAGGAGAAAATGCGACTGGTGCGGCAGTGGCACCCCCATCGTCCGGGACATGGACCCGCTCAACGCCTCGTTCCAGTACTGGTGTGAGGAGTGCGCCCGGGCGCTGATCATAAAGGGCGATCCCATCGAAACGTACCGGGAGTTGGAGGGCGAACCCATCTACGGCCGGCTCCTCGACGAGCACTGCACGCTCAAGCGCTTCTACTCCTTCGCCACCGCGTAGTCCGTCGGCTCCGTGCGCTCCATGACCGGCGCCCGCTCCCTCCGGTCGGCGACCGCCAGATACGCCAGCAGCCCCAGTGCCATCGTCGGATAGAGCGCCGTGAGCATCATCTGCCCGCGATTCTGGGCGAGTTCAAGCCGTTCGGCGGCGCCGTGCGGCACCCGCCACAGCGCGTACGACAAGAAGCCCATCCCCGTCACCGCGGCCCATTCCGTCCGCCCGTGTGCCACCAGGAGCAGCACCATCGGCACACACCACACCCAGTGGTGCGACCAGGAGATCGGGCTGATCAGCAGGGCCGTGGCCGCGCAGGCGACGGTGGCCTCCGCCGTGAGCCCGCGCCGGGCCGCCGTGACCGCCACGGTCAGCCCGGCCGCCGCGACGACGGTGGCCACCGGCAGCCACCAGGCCGACGGATCGACGGTGTGCAGCGCCCGTGCCAAGACTCCGCGCAGCGACTGGTTCGCGGCGCCCTCGACGCGACCCACCCGGTCCGCCCGGAAGACGATGTCGGTCCAGAAGCGGTGGGAGTCGTACGGCAGGACGACGGCGGACGCGATGGTGACCACGAGGAACGTGCCCACCGCCGTCGCCGTCCTGCGCAGCCAGGGATTCCAGCCCGCCTCACGGAACCGCAGCAGGCCGGTGATCAGCAGCATGACGGCGAAGAGCGCGGGCGTCAGCTTGATCGCCGTCGCCAGACCGATGCCGACGCCCGCCCAGCGGTGACCGTCACGCCGGGTGAGGTCCCACAGGACGGCGACACCGATCAGCAGATTGATCTGTCCGTAACGGAAGGTCGTCCACACCGGCTCGCACCAGACGGCGAGCGCGGCCACCCACAGGGCGGTGCCGGGCCGCACCGCCGTACGGAACGTCAACCTCAGTGAGAGGTGGACGAACGCGACGAGGAGCACGAGATTGCCTACCGTGGCGAGGGTGCGCATCTCCGGGACACCCAGCAGCGTCAGCGGTGTGAACAGCAGTGCCGCGAACGGCGGATAGGTCGTCGGGAGACCCGCGTGGGTGGCGCGCATCGCGTACAGGTCGCCCCCGTCGAGCACCGTACGGCCCTCGGCCCGGTAGACCATCACGTCGATCATCGAGACCGCGGCGGCGCGTTGCGCGATCCAGAACACCGCGAAGGACAACAGACAGACCGCGGCGCCGAGGAGGACGGAACGGCGGCCGGCGGTGACCCGTGCGAATACGGGAGCGAGAGCGGTCACGAAGGGTGACAGTAGCAGCCCTATCGGTGCAAATCGGAAACGATTTGGCGGACGGCCCGAGGGACCGTGTAATGTTGGCACCGCCGCAGAGGGGATCCCCGAAGTGCGGTACCTCACAAGGGGCTATAGCTCAGTTGGTAGAGCGCCTGCATGGCATGCAGGAGGTCAGGAGTTCAATTCTCCTTAGCTCCACATCTCAGAAGTTCCCGTCCGGACGCCACGTCCGGGCGGGTTCTTCTTGTTGACCGCCCGTCGCGGAGGAACACCGTGCCCAACTCACCCGCCGCGCCCGGCCTTTGGCACCGGCTGCTCGGCGTGCTGAGATGCCCCCTGTGCGGCGGACCGCTCGCGCCCCCGCACGGCGTCCCGGCATCCTTCGCCACACTCCGGCAGGTCAAGTCACTCGGCTGCGCCGAGGGCCATTCGTTCGATGTCGCCCGTCAGGGCTATCTCAGCCTGCTGACCGGGAACACGAACGCGGCGAACGCCGACAGCGCGGACATGGTGACGGCCCGGACCCTGTTCCTGAAGGCAGGCCACTACGCGCCGCTCGCCCGCGCCCTGGCCGCGACCGTCGCGGACCTGTGCCCGCCCGACGGCACCGTCATGGACGCCGGGGCGGGCACCGGGTACTACCTCGCCACCGTGCTCGACGCCCTGCCCGAAGCCGTGGGACTGGGCCTCGACGTCTCCAAGTTCGCGCTGCGCAAGGCCGCCGGCGCCCATCCGCGAGCGGGGGCGGCGACCTGGGACATCTGGAAGCCGCTGCCCGTCGTGAGCGGCGCCGCCGACGTCGTGATCAACGTCTTCGCGCCCCGCAACGGGCCCGAGTTCCAACGCGTCCTGCGGCCGGACGGCGCCCTCGTCGTCGTCACCCCCACGGCCCGCCATCTCGGGGAACTCCCCGCGAGCCTCGGCATGTTGTCGGTCGACGCCGCCAAGGAGGACCGGCTGCACCGCACGCTGTCCGGTCACTTCCGGCAGGAGCGTACGGAGGTCGTGGAGCGACAGGTCGCCATGACGGACCAGGACGTACGCGATCTGATCCTGATGGGCCCGAGCGCCCATCACCTCAGCCTCGAAGACGTCCACCGGAGCGTCGCGTCGCTGGACACGCCGCTTCCGGTGACCGTCTCCTTCCTCGTCTCGGTCTACCGGCCGCACTGACGACCGGCCTCTTTAAGGAGGCGAGCGGGTCAGCGCCCGCTGCCCAGTGCCTTCCTGCCACCGCCCGACGGCAGCGCCGCCGGACCGCCCTGCCGCGCGGGCCGCTGCGGCGCCGGCTGCTCGATACGGAGCGCGAGCGCCGGGCAGCGCCGTACGGCACGCTGGGCACGGCCCCGCAGATGCATCGGTACGGAGGCGTCGGCGAGCGCCGGATAGCCGTCGGGGCCCAGCCGGATCAGCTCCGGCACGATGTCCGCGCAGAGCCCGTGCCCCTGGCAGAGCGTCCAGTCCACCGCCAGCTTCTCGCCGCTCGGGATGGACTCCTCGGCGCTCTGGTAGCCGGGCCCCGGCAGCGGCAGCACACCGGTGGTGTCGCGACCGCAGCCGCCGTCCAGCACATGGGCGGCGAGATCGTCGGTGAAGGCCGAGAGCGTGGACATGAAGAACCGCGCGGATCCGTCGGGATGCTTGCACGCGCCCCGCCCCCGTACCGCCTGCGTCACCTCGCGCAGCGCCTCCAGGGCCGCGGGACCGCCGCCGTTCAGTACGTCGCTGAGACCGCCCGCCGCGGCCGGCAGGCCCAGCTTGCAGGGCCCGCACTGACCGGCCGTCTCGGCGGCGAGCCAGTTGGCCACCCGCAGCGCCTCACCCAGCGGACAGGTCTCCGGGCCGATCGGCAAAATCGCGCCCGCGCCCAGCGAACCGCCCACCGCCGCCAGGGACTCGCGCGACACGACGGCGTCGTGCGCGGCGACCGAGTCGATCCAGTTGCCGTGGTAGCCGCCGGTCAGCACGCCCTGGGGGAGGGGCGGCGCCCCGGCGAGCTGGAGGACGTACCGCAGCGGCACACCCGTCGGCACCTCCACGACCATCGGACGGGCGACGCCGCCGGAGACGGTGAGCATGACGGTGCCCGGCTCCGCGTCGAGCCCGGTGTGCCCGTAGCGGCGGGCGCCGATCCGGGCGCCGATGGCCAGTTGCGCGTACGTCTCCGCGTTGGACAGCAGCGTCGGGGCGCCTCCGACGCCCGACTCGGCGGCCCGCTCGCGGCGGCCGGGCGGCAGGGCGGGCCCGCCGTTCGCCGCGCGGATCACGGACGACGCCTCGCCGGAGACCATGCGCTCGGGCGTACGGATCACCCGCGCCCGCAGTTGCTGCCCGCGCCGGTCGGACAGCCCGCGCTCGGCGAGCGCGGCCCGCATGGATATCTCCGTGGAGTTGCGGGTGACGGCGACGACCAGGGTGCGCGCGCCCAGCGCCTCGGCCGCCAACAGGGCGCCGTCCAGGATCAGATGGGGCGCGCGGTTGAGGAGCACCGTGTCCTTGCGGCAGGCCGGTTCGCCCTCGCTGCCGTTGATGACGACGACCGGGCGCACCCCGCGCCGGATCGACGCCTTGGCGACGGCGCGCAGCTTTTTACCGAAGGGGAATCCGGCGCCACCGCGCCCGCGCAGGCTGATGTTCTCGGCGAGCTGCGCGAGCAGTTCCCCGGTCAGCGGCTCCAACGGCCCGTGCACCTTCAGGTGCATGGAGAGGTCGAGTCGCTCGACGAGGTCGAATCCCTGTGTCAGCTGGGGAAGGCCGACGACACGGACTTCGGGGACGTCGGGGAGAGGGGCGTTCACTGTCGGTCTCCTGCGGGTGGGTACCAGGGTTCACCGGCACTCGGGGTTCCCCCGCCGTCGGCGGGAGCTTGCGCGAACGTGTCGTCCGACTGCCGGTACGGGGCGGCCTGTTGGCGGACGCCGGGTGCCGGGGTGCTGTCGGGCTGCGGATAGGGGGCCGACTGTAGGTACGTGTCGGACGGCGGGTTTGTCTCAGCCCGCGGGTATGTCTCCTGCTGCGGATACGGCTGTGCGTACGGCGCTTGATACGGCTCCTGGTACGGAGACGGCTGCTGGTACGGGTCGGCCACGGGAGGCGCGGCCATCGGCGGCGCGGGGTCGGCACCCGTCTCGTGGACCCTGGCCCGCGCGGGCGGCGGGGGCGACGGCGTCGGCCACAGACCCGCCCCGGCCGCAGACGGCTCGCTGATGACCGGTATCTCCTCGGTCATCGGGACGCGCTCGGCGTACGGGATCTCCGGCGACGTCAGCGGGTCCGCCGGGTCGGCAGGACCCGCGAAGGGCGAGGGCGGAGGCGCGGGCGCCGGGGTGCCCGAGACCGCGCGGTAGCCGGCCGACAGCCTCGGACCGGCGCCGGCGCCGGGGCCACGTCGCTCGGCCCCGGGATCGACGAACGTGTCCGCGAACGGATCCGGATAGGAAGCCGTGGACGGCGGCGCCGGCGGGGCGGGGGCGTACGGCGCGGCCGACGGCGGCGCGTAGGACTCGGGCACGAAGGTGTCGGCGAACGGATCCGCGCTCGGCGGGCGCCCCGCCTCGTAAAGAGGAGGCGACGGCGGGGCGATGCGCGGCGGGACCCGGCTCGCGCCCAGCGGCGGACCGAGCGGTACGGCCGACGCCCCGGCGGAAGCCGGCGCCGACGCGGAGCGCTGTCGCGGGAAGCGCGGCTCGAACTCCACCTCCGGCACGTCGGAGGCGCCCGGCAACGGGTCGCGGGTCAGATCGCGGTGTGCGGGCCGGTCCGGCTCGGGAGTCTCGCGTACGCCGCCGGTCAGCTGGAGGATCTTGTCGGCGAGACGCCGCTTGACCGGCGGCGGCAGCAGTCGTACGGAGACGGCGCCGATGACGGCGACGAGCGCCAGGCAGTACAGGGTCATCACCCAGGTCGCGGCGGCGCGCCCCGCGTACAGCCCGTGCATCAGCGCGAAGCACCAGGCCGGATAGGCCAGCATGTGCAGCGCGCGCCAGCGCCCGGCGATCCTGCCGGGGACGGCGAAGGCGCTGCGCAGCGCGCCGGTCGCGGCGGCGATCACCATCAGGAAGCCGGCGAGCGAGCCGAGGCCGATGAGGCCGCTGGTGCCGGTGATCCCGAGGCCGAAGGGGAGCACGGCGCCGATCAGCGCCACATGCCCGAGCGAGACCTTCACCGTGGCGTGCAGCAGCAGGAAGCCGAGGGAGGCCATCGCAGTGAAGCGGTGGATGCCCTGGGCGAGCAGCCGGTGGCGCGGGGAGAGCAGCAGCCGGTCGGTGGCCATCAGGCCCCAGGCGACGGCCGCCGTCAGCGACACCAGTGACAGAACACCGGAGGTGAAGTCGAGCATCGCGCGGAATCCGTCACCCCCCGCGACGGCGAGGAGCGGGACGAGTACGAGCGCGGCGACCGACAGTCCGCCTCTTACAGAGGGGCTCATGCCATGGCTCGGGGGAAGCGATGAACGGATCTTGCTTTGAAGCGTCATAGGGGCAACTCCGAATGGCTCGGCAAAGCGGTCCCGTTGCTGCCGCATGCTAGGTCGCGCAAAACCGGGCAGCAGGCCGTTTGCGGGTTTACCGAGGGGATTGAGCGTCAACTGACCCTGGGGTTGCCCCGGATAGGGTCGATACGCGGAGTAATCCGGGCGCCGAAGGTTCGATGAATCACATGTGGCCGATGGCCTTTTCCGGACTCGAACGATCTTGTATGGGCCCGAAACCTCCCGGCGGCGCCCTCCGCCGCGCCCCCGGCCGCCCCCGATCCGCCGTGCGAGCGCCGCGCCCGCTGCGGTACCCTGCTCGCATGCGTGCCGTACGCCTTCTGCTTAGCGAGCCGCGCTGATCAGTACCGACGGATGACAGATCCGGTCGGAATCAGCGTGGCTGCCCCCTCCTGTGTGAGGGGTTTTTTCATTCCCCGCGGCAGAGACGATCGATGGAGCTTCAGAGGACATGAGCGAGACGAATCCGGCCGGCGTCGGCGTGGAGACCACCGCGACGACCGCCACGACCGCGCCGCACCGCTACACGGCTGCCATGGCCGCCGACATCGAGGCACGCTGGCAGGACTTCTGGGACGCCGAGGGCACCTACGAGGCGCCGAACCCGGCCGGCGACCTGGCCGGGGACCCGGCTGTCGTCGCGCGTCCCAAGAAGTACGTCATGGACATGTTCCCGTACCCCTCCGGTACCGGACTGCACGTCGGACACCCCCTCGGCTACATCGCCACCGACGTCTACGCCCGCCATCAGCGCATGAGCGGCTACAACGTGCTGCACACGCTGGGCTTCGACGCCTTCGGCCTGCCCGCCGAGCAGTACGCGATCAGCACCGGCACCCACCCCAGGGAGTCGACCGAGGCCGCCATGGAGAACATGACGCGGCAGCTGCGCCGGCTGGGCCTGGGGCACGACAAGCGGCGCTCGATCGCCACGATCGACCCGGAGTTCTACCGCTGGACCCAGTGGATCTTCGTGCAGATCTTCAACTCCTGGTACGACCCCGACGCCGGCCGGGCCCGCCCGATCACCGAGCTGGTGGCGCGGTTCGAGAGCGGCGAGCGCGCGACGCCGCACGGCCGGAGCTGGCGTGAGCTGACCGAGAAGGAGCGCGCGGACATCCTGGGCGAGTACCGCCTGGCGTACGCCTCCGAAGCCCCCGTCAACTGGTGTCCGGGCCTGGGCACCGTCCTGGCGAACGAGGAAGTCACCGCCGACGGTCGCTCCGAGCGCGGCAACTTCCCCGTCTTCAAGTCCAAGCTGCGCCAGTGGAACATGCGCATCACCGCGTACGCCGACCGGCTGCTGGACGACCTGGACGGGCTGGACTGGCCCGACGCCATCAAGCAGCAGCAGCGCAACTGGATCGGGCGCAGCGAGGGCGCGCGCGTCGACTTCCCCGTCGGCGACGCCGGTGCCGTCACCGTCTTCACGACCCGTCAGGACACCCTGTTCGGCGCCACGTACATGGTTCTGGCGCCCGAGCACGAGCTGGTCGAGAAGATCGTCCCGGCCGCGTGGCCCGAGGGCTCGCACGACGTGTGGACGGGCGGCCACGCCACGCCCGCCGACGCCGTCGACGCGTACCGCAAGCAGGCCGCGTCGAAGTCCGACGTCGAGCGGCAGGCCGAGGCCAAGGACAAGACGGGCGTCTTCACCGGGGCGTACGCGACGAATCCGGCCAACGGCGAGCGGATCCCGGTCTTCATCGCGGACTACGTCCTGATGGGATACGGCACCGGCGCGATCATGGCCGTCCCCGCCCACGACAGCCGTGACTTTGCGTTTGCACGCGCTTTCGAACTGCCGATGCGCTGCGTCGTCGAACCGAAGGACGGCCGGGGAACCGACGCCTCTCAGTGGGAGGACGCGTTCGTCGCGCACGACGCGAAGATCGTCAACTCGTCGTCCGCCGCCCTCACGCTGGACGGACTGGGTGTGGTCGACGCCAAGGCGCGGATCACCGAGTGGCTGACCGCCGAGGGCATCGGCGAGGGAACCGTCAACTTCCGGCTGCGTGACTGGCTGTTCAGCCGGCAGCGCTACTGGGGCGAGCCCTTCCCCGTCGTCTACGACGAGGACGGCGTCGCGCACGCGCTGCCCGAGTCGATGCTGCCGCTGGAGCTGCCCGAGGTCGACGACTACTCGCCGCGCACCTTCGACCCCGACGACGCGGACACCCGTCCCGAGACACCGCTGTCGCGCAACGAGGACTGGGTCGCCGTCGAGCTGGACCTGGGCGACGGCAAGGGCGTACGGCGCTACCGCCGCGAGACCAACACCATGCCGAACTGGGCCGGTTCGTGCTGGTACGAGCTGCGCTACCTGGACCCGCACAACGCCGAGAAGCTGGTCGACCCGACCGTCGAGCAGTACTGGATGGGCCCGCGCGAGGGCATGCCGCACGGCGGCGTCGACCTGTACGTGGGCGGCGCCGAGCACGCCGTACTGCACCTGCTGTACGCGCGCTTCTGGTCCAAGGTGCTGTTCGACCTGGGGCACGTCTCGTCGGTCGAGCCGTTCCACAAGCTGTACAACCAGGGCATGATCCAGGCGTTCGTCTACCGCGATGAGCGAGGTATCGCGGTCGAGGCCAACGAGGTCGAGGAGCGGGAGGACGGCCACTTCTTCCGGGGCGAGAAGGTCAGCAAGCTGCTCGGCAAGATGGGCAAGTCCCTGAAGAACGCGGTCACTCCGGACGAGATCTTCGCGGAGTACGGCGCCGACACACTGCGGCTGTACGAGATGGCCATGGGCCCGCTGGATGTCTCACGGCCGTGGGACACGCGCGCGGTGGTGGGTCAGTACCGGCTGCTCCAGCGGCTGTGGCGCAACGTCGTGGACGAGGCGACCGGTGAGGTCACGGTCGTGGACGTGCCGGACGCCGATGTCGACGTGGCGACGCTGCGCGCCCTGCACAAGGCGATCGACGGGGTCGGGCAGGACATGGCCGCGCTGCGCTTCAACACGGCCATCGCCAAGATCACCGAGCTGAACAACCATCTGACCAAGGCGGGCGGGCCGGTCGCGCGCTCCGTCGCGGAGCGGCTGGTGCTGCTGGTGGCGCCGCTGGCGCCGCACGTCGCCGAGGAGCTGTGGCGCAAGCTGGGGCACACCGGCTCGGTGGCGCACGAGACCTTCCCGGCGGCCGATCCGGCGTATGTGATCGACGAGTCGGTCACCTGCGTCGTACAGGTCAAGGGCAAGGTCAAGGCGCGGCTGGAGGTCTCCCCGTCGATCTCGGACGAGGAACTGGAAGCGCTGGCGCTGGGTGACGCCGGTGTGGTCGCGGCGCTGGGCGGCGCGGCCGTCCGCAAGGTGATCGTGCGGGCGCCGAAGCTGGTCAACATCGTCACCGGGTAGGCATCGTCACCGAATAGGCGCGGAGCAGGCCCCAGCGGGGTATGCGGGGGGCTCTTGCGGGCCCCGGCATACCCCGCTGCGGGCGTGCCGGGGCGGCCCGAGGGCACAGGGCTTTCCCTTACGGGCAGTTTGGGGGTCCGGACGGAACCCTCAGGCTGCCCGTTCCGTTTACCGTGGAGGTACCGACGTCGACACCGGAGAGGCATCCTCATGGAGGCCGTGCTTTTGATCGTGGCGCTGCTCTTTGTCGCATTCGTGGCCTTGGGCGTATTCGTGAGCGTCAAGGCGGTCCGCGCAGCCAAGCGAGGCGTGGACCGTACGATCACGCAGGCCCGCCGGACGGTGGAGGACACCACGCTGAGGGCGAAGAGCCTCGGTCAGACCGGCGTGCCGGCCGAGCTGGCGCAGCTGAGGCTGACGCTGCGCACCTCGATGCGGGCCACCCAGGAGGCGCTGCGGGCGAATGAGGCGGAGGACGCCTCGCTGGCGGAGTCGCTGAGCCTCTTCGGGCGGCTGAGTGTGTACGGGCGTGAGCTGGACGACGAGCTGAGGCGGCTGGAGCGGGACCCGGACCGGGCGACGATCGCGCAGCGGCTGGTCGAGCTGCGTGAGCGTACGGAACGGATCACGAAGTCGGCCGACTCGCTGCGGTGGGCGGCCAGGGACCGGGCGCGGAAGTTCTCCGAGGACGAGCTGGCGCTGCTGAGCGAGCAGATCGACGTGGAGTCCGGGGCGCTGCGGCACTGGTCGGCGGTGGACCCGAACACGGCCCCGAACACGGCTCCGGGTGCGGAGGCGGGTCGGCAGGGGGCGTCGCGGCCTCAGTCTCGGCCCGAGCCCATGGAGTGGCCGGAGCCGGAGCCCACGGGCGGGCCGGAGAAGGCGTCGCCTCGCGGCGGGCACGCGGCGCGGCAGACGGGCCCGGAGCCCACGCTCGCCGACCAGACCTGGCCCGAGCCGCCGCCGGCGGGCGAGGGACCGCAGGCGATCGACCCGCCCGACCCCCGGCGGAGCACCTATCCCTGGCAGGAGAAGTCGGCGCGGCCGGAGACGACGAACTGACGGCTCCGCCGCTCAGTTGATCGGGTTACGGACGATCGGGCGGGGCACACGCATGAGGCGGTGGCGGGCCGTCAGAGGCAGGACCCGTCGAGATCGGACACGGCGAAGCAAGGAAGAGGCGGAAGCCGATGGGGACCTCTTCGAATTCGACCGGCGTGGCGGGGCCGGACAGCCGACCGGCGGTCGCGCCGGGTAACCTCCCGCTCATGTCCCGCCATGTCGCGATCGTCACCGATTCAACGGCCTACCTGCCGCCCCAGGCGATGGAACGCCATGGCATCACCGCGGTCCCGCTGACCGTGGTTCTCGGCGACCAGGCGCTCGAAGAGGGCACCGAGATCTCCGCCAGATCGCTCGCCCTCGCGCTCCAGAAGCGGCGCTCCGTGACCACCTCGCGGCCGAGCCCCGAAGTCTTCGCCGCCGCCTACCGGGCCGCGGCCGACGCCGGGGCGACGGGCATCGTGTCGCTGCATCTGTCGGCGGAGTTCTCCGGGACGTACGACGCGGCGGTTCTCGCCGCGCGCGAAGCACCCGTGCCGGTACGGGTGGTGGACACCGGGATGGTCGCCATGGCCCTCGGCTTCTGCGCCCTGGCGGCGGCCGAGACGGTGGAGGCGGACGGCTCGCTGGACGAGGCGGTGGCCGCCGCCGAGAAGCGGGCCGCCGGGACGTACGCGTACTTCTACGTCGACACGCTGGACTACCTGCGGCGCGGCGGCCGTATCGGCGCCGCCGCTGCGCTGTTCGGTTCGGCGCTCGCGGTGAAGCCGCTGCTCCAACTGGACGGCGGGCGCATCGAGTTCCTGGAGAAGGTGCGTACGGCTTCGAAGGCGATCGCCCGCCTGGAGGAGATCGTCGCCGAGCGGGCGGGCGACGGTCAGGTCGACATCGCCGTGCACCATCTCGCGGCGCCCGAGCGGGCAGCCGCGCTCGCCGACCGGCTGCGGGAGCGGGTGCCGGGACTCGCCGAGATGCATGTGAGCGAGGTGGGCGCGGTGATCGGGGCGCACACCGGGCCGGGGCTGTTGGGGGCCGTGGTCTCGCCGCGCTGAGGCGCGGGGGCTGGACTGGCGGGGTTTGGCGGGCGCGGGCGCGGGTGCGAGCGGGCGGAATCACTCGTTCGGGTGGCCGAGTTATCCACAACTGGTGAGTTATCCACGGCAATTCGGCCTCTTCGGCGGGATCGGGCGGGAGTGCCTACCGTCTGGCACATGACTCTTCGATCACACTCCGTGACCAGCGGCCCGGGTCGCGCTCCGACGTCCGACGGCCGGGCCCGTCATGTACGCCAGGGCGCCGGCCGAGGCCGGTCCTTCGTCTCCTCCGCGCGCCGTCCTCGCCACACACGCGCGGGCACGGGCACAGGCACGGCGCCCGCGACAACGGCGTTACGCCGCCGCGCCGACGCCCTGTTCCCCGTGGGACTCGCGGACCCGGACGCGGGGGCGGCGCGGTCGGCCGCGTCGGTGGGCTCCGCCGTCCCCGTCCCCGTCCCCGCCCCCGTCCCTGATCCGGCGCCGGCTCCGGGCGTGGGGGAGCCGCCCGGTGGGCGGCGCGAGCGGATGTGGCTGGCCGTACGGGAGCGGTTGCCGTTGTGGGTGCAGCTCCGGTGCGGGCTGGAGCCGAGGACACTGGCCGCCCTGGTCGTGGTGCTGGTCGTGGCCGCCGTGCTGGCCGCGCAGCATTTCTGGTCCGGCCGGCCGCAGCCGGTCCGGGCGCCGGAGACGGTCCATGAGGCGGTGGCCACGACCGAGCAGGCGCGCGACCCCGCACCGTTGCCGGGGGCGGCTCCCTCGGCCCCCGCGTCGGCGTCGAAGCGTGTGGTGGTCGATGTCAGCGGCAAGGTACGCAGCCCCGGCGTCCGCAGGCTCCCGGCGGGATCGAGGGTCACCGACGCGCTGCGGGCGGCCGGGGGAGTCGAGCCCGGCGCGGATCTGACCGGGCTCAACCGGGCACGCGTGCTGATGGACGGCGAGCAGGTCGTCGTGGGCGGCCCCCAGCCACCCGGGCAGGCCGCCGCCTCGCCCGGCACGGGCGCGGCGGGCCCGGAGGGGGCGCCGGTGAGTCTCGGCACGGCCACCGTCGAACAGCTCGACACCCTGCCCGGCGTCGGCCCCGTGCTCGCGCGCCACATCATCGACTACCGCACCCGGCACGGCGGATTCAGCTCCGTCGGCCAACTGCGCGAGGTGAACGGGATCGGCGAGCGCCGGTTCGCCGACATCGAGCCCCGTGTGCTGCCGTGACCCGCGCGGCCGTCCACGCGGCCTCGGGGAATCCGCTCGGCGCCGCCGCCCCTCGCCAGGAGGGTCCGGCCGATCTGCGGCTGGTGCCACCCGCGTTGGCGGCCTGGGCCGCCGCGGCGCTGGCGACGGGCGCACCGGGCGGGTGGATCGCCGGCGTGGTGCTGGCCGGGCTCGCCCTCGCGGGTGTGGCGCTGGTCCGCGCGGCTCTGCTGCCGGGACCAGGTGC
Source organism: Streptomyces niveus (assembly GCF_001723055.1). Classification (GTDB taxonomy): domain Bacteria; phylum Actinomycetota; class Actinomycetes; order Streptomycetales; family Streptomycetaceae; genus Streptomyces; species Streptomyces niveus. Next base: position 14,445 of record NZ_MDCR01000089.1, on the reverse strand, counting down.
GCGCGGGGTACGGCGGAGGGTGAACGGGGTCGCGGTCGCCGCCGTGCTGCTCTGCGCCGTCGCGGGGGCGGGCTCCGCCTGGTTGCACGGCGCGGACCGGCACCGGGGCCCGGTGCCCGGACTGGCGGACCGGTACGCACGCGTCACCGTGGACCTGACGGTCACCTCCGATCCCCGCCCCACCCGGCCACGGGTCCACGGCGACAGGCTCTCGGCCGCGGGGCTCGTCCTGGACGCGGACATCACGCGGGTGACGTCCGCCGACGGCGCCGTCACCGCCGTGCGTACGCCGGTGCTCGTGTTCGCCGGGGCCGGGGCCGGGAAGGGCGCCGAGGTCTGGCAGCGCCTGCTACCGTCCACCGGGCTCAGGCTCACCGGGCGGCTCGCGCCGCCCACGGAGGGGGACGAGAGATACGCGGGGCTGCTGCGGGTGGAGGGGAGCGGGCCGCCACGGACCGTACGCCCGCCGACCGGTCTGCAACGCACGGCGGGTCATCTGCGCGCCGGACTGCGGGAGGCGACCGAAGGACTCCCGCCGGACGCCCGCGCCCTGCTGCCCGGACTCGTCGTCGGGGACACCTCCCGTATCCCGCCCGAACTGTACGACGCGTTCACCGCGACCGACCTGTCCCATCTCCTCGCCGTTTCCGGCAGCAACCTGACCATCGTCCTCGCCCTGCTCATCGGACCGCCCGGACTCGCGCTGCGGGCCGAGCGGCGCGGGCTCGCCCCACGACTGGGGATCTCGCTGCGCTCGACCGCTCTGCTCGGCGGGGTCCTCACGCTCGCCTTCGTGGTGGTCTGCCGGCCCGAGCCCAGTGTGCTGCGGGCGGCGGCGTGCGGACTGATCACCCTGCTCGCCATCGGCACCGGCCGCCGCAGATCGCTGATCCCGGCGCTGGCCGCCGCCGTACTGCTCCTCGTCCTCTGGGACCCCGCCCTGGCACGCAGCTTCGGCTTCGTGCTCTCCGTACTCGCCACCGGCGCGCTGCTCACCGTCGGGCCGCGCTGGAGTGCGGCGATGCGGCGGCGCGGGGTGCCGCCCAGGCTCGCCGAGGTGCTGGCGGCGGCCGCGTCGGCGCAGGCCGTGTGCGCACCGGTGGTCGCGGTGTTCGCCGCGCGGGTCAGCCTCGTCGCGATCCCGTGCAATCTCTTCGCGGAGCTGGCGGTGGCGCCCGCGACGGTGCTCGGGTTCGCGGCGCTCGCCGCCGCGCCGGCGGCGATGCCGGTGGCCGAGCTGCTGGCCCGGTGCGCGGGCTGGCCCGCCGGCTGGATCGCCTCGGTCGCCCGCACGGGCGCCGCGCTGCCCGGGGCCGAGGCCCAGTGGCCCGGCGGCTGGCGGGGCGGGGCGCTGCTCGCGGTCGTGACCGTCCTCGTCGTCTGCGCGGTACGGCGCATACGCGGCCACCCGTGGATCGCCGCCACCTGCGTGGTGCTCCTGCTGCTGGCCGTCCTGCGGCCCGCACCCTTCACCCGGATGGTCACCGGCTGGCCGCCGCCGGGCTGGGCGCTGGCGATGTGCGACGTCGGCCAGGGCGACACCATGGTGCTCGCGGCCGGCGACGGCGCGGGAGTGGTCGTGGACGCCGGGCCCGATCCCCGGCTGGTCGACCGCTGTCTGCGGGACCTCGGGATCACCCGCGTACCGCTGCTCGTCGTCAGCCACTTCCACGCCGACCATGTCACCGGGCTGCCCGGGGTGCTGCGCGGCAGGAGAGTCGGCGCCATCCAGACGACGACCCTTCAGGAGCCATGGGAGCAGAGCGAGTTCGTGCGGCGGACGGCGCGGGCCGCGCGCGTGCCGCTGGTGCGCGCGATACCGGGGGAGCGGCGGCGGGTCGGGCCGCTCGACTGGCGGGTGCTGTGGCCGAGGGCCGGGCCGGGGCTGGGCGCGGGCGGTCCGAACGACGCGAGTGTCACCCTGCTCGTGCGGACGGCGGGCGGCCCCACGCTGCTGCTGCTCGGCGATCTCGAACCGCCCGCCCAGCAGGGGCTGTCCAGGGAGCACCCGGCGCTGCCGCCCGTGGACGTGCTGAAGGTCGCGCACCACGGCTCGGCCTTCCAGGACCCGGGGCTGCTGCGTCAGGTGCGACCCCGGCTGGCGCTGATCTCCTGCGGCAGGGACAACCCGTACGGCCACCCGTCGCCGCGCACGGTCGGGGCGCTGCGGGCCGGGGGAGCGGTGGTGCTGCGTACCGACACCGACGGGGCCGTCGCGGTGACGGGAGGGGGGACGGGGCTGCGCGCCGTGCCGAGGGGGCCCGTGTGAGGAGGGCGGAAGGGGCGTGCCCGTCCCGGGGACCAGGACGAAGGACGCATGGTGGGAAGGAGGACGCCGGGCGAGACTGAGGACATGGACACGTCTCGGACCATCTCCGACTATCTGCACCGGATCGGCGCCGACCGGCCTGCCGTACCGGACGCCGTGGCACTGCGGGATCTTCAGGTACGGCACCTGCGGACGGTGCCGTTCGAGAATCTCTCCGTGCACCTGGCGGAGGAGATCGTCCTCGAAGAGGGGCCGCTGGTCGCCAAGGTCGTGGACAGGAGGAGGGGAGGTTTCTGCTACGAACTCAACGGCGCGTTCGCGGTGCTGCTGCGCGAGCTGGGGTTCCGGGTGAGGCTCCTTCAGGCCCGGGTGTTCAAGACGGACGGTGGGCTGGGGATCCCGTACGACCACCTGGCGCTCCTCGTCGAGACGCCCGCGCCCGCCGGGACCAACGCCGGGCCCGGCGTGGAGCGGTGGCTCGCCGATGTCGGCTTCGGGAGTCACAGCGTCCACCCGCTGGCCTTCGACGAGCGCGGTGAACAGGACGACCCGGCGGGTACGTTCCGGGTCGCGGCGGCGCCGGGCGGCGACATCGACGTCCTGCGGGACGGCAGGCCCCAGTACCGGATCGACCAACGGCCGCGCGCGCTGGCCGACTTCACCGCCGGGGCCTGGTACCACCGGACGTCGCCCGACTCGCATTTCACCCGGTCCCTGGTCTGTTCCCGCAGCACCCACGACGGCCGGATCACGCTCAGTGGCCGCAAGCTCGTCACCACCGTGGGCGGCGAGCGGTACGAGCGGGAGCTGGCCGAGGACGCCGAGATCCTGGCCGCGTACCGGGAGCACTTCGGCCTCGATCTGGACCAGGTGCCCCAGGTCATGACCCACCGGACGAGGGAGGGACTTAGCTGGACGTCCGGTACGTGCGGGTAGGTGAGCTGCCAAACCACCTCCGAGCGCCCGTGTTTGCCCTGAACGGCACAAGGGTGATCGAATGCCTATTCGTGAGGTCCGTGTATTCGGCAACGATGTGCTGCCGGACAGGGCCTCCCGAACAGCACGGGGGTGTGCGGGATGTTCACACGTTGGTTCGGCGGGCGCGCTACCGGTGCCGAGCGGGCCGGTCCGCTCGCGGACGTCACCGTGCCGCCGACGGCGGGCGTACTGAGCTGCCGCGTGCTCGACCCCGGCGGTGAACCCGTCCGGCGGGCCGAGTTCGTCCTCACCGACGGCTCGGGGCGCAAGGTCGTCGGCGGGGAGACCGATCCGTTCGGCTCGGTCGTGGCGACCGTCCCGGCCGGTGAGTACCGGCTCGCGGTCACGGCCGACGGCTTCACGCCGTTCCACCGCAACGTCACCGTGGGCGAGGGCGCGCACGCGGGCCTCGGCGACGTCACCCTGCCGATCGCGACGCCCCCGCCGCTCCCCGAGCCCGGGGAGTGGGAGATCGAGCCGATGCACTCCCAGATCGGCTTCACCGCGCGCCACATCGGGCTGGCCCGGATCCACGGCCGGTTCAACACCTTCGCCGGCGCCGTGCGGATAGCCGACCGCATGGACCGCTCCGCGATGCACGTGATCATCGACGCCTCGTCCATCGACACCAACGTGCGGATGCGGGACGACCATCTGCGCTCGGCGGACTTCCTCGACGTGGCGAACCACCCGACGCTGGAGTTCTACAGCGAACGCTTCGTCCACCGGGGCGGCGGCCACTGGGGCGTGACCGGCGCGCTGACCCTGCACGGCGTGAGCCGTACGGTCACCCTGGACACCCGCTACCTGGGCATCGGCAGCGGCATGGAGGGCGAGACCCGCGCGGCCTGCCGCGCCACGACCGAGCTGCACCGCGAGGACTTCACCCTCACCTGGCAGACGATGCTCGCCCGCGGCATCGCCGTCGTGGGCTCCAGCATCTCCATCGACCTGGACATCCAGATCGTCCGCAAGACCTGAGCCCCCGGCCCCGCGGTCGATCAGTCCTGGGGTGCTTCGAGCCACCCTTCGTACTCGGCCGCGAACGCGTCCAGCGCCACCGGGTCGAGCCGCGCCCGCGCGTCCTCGATCACGACCAGCCACTGCGCGTCCTCGGCGTCGTCCTCGCCCGCCAGGGCGTCCCGGAGGAGCTGGGGCTCCTCCAGCACCCCGAAGCGGTCGGCGAGTTCACCCGCCACCTCCTCGGCGGCGTCGCGGTCGGGCAGCACCAGTACATGTCGCACATCGCTCACCCGCCCATTCTCACCTACGTGTCCGGGCCCGCGGAGCGGTGTCGGTGGGCCGTGCGATGCTGGACCGCGATGGCCACCAGGAAGACTTCCCCCGACGATCCGCTCGCCCCTCTCACGCTCGCCGTGGGCCAGGAGGACCTGCTGCTGGACCGCGCCGTCCAGCAGGTCGTGGCGGCGGCCCGCGCCGCCGACGCGGACACGGACGTGCGCGACCTCTCCTCCGACCAGCTCCAGCCGGGCACCCTCGCCGAGCTGACGAGCCCGTCGCTCTTCGCCGAGCGCAAGGTCGTCGTCGTACGGAACGCGCACGACCTCGCCGCCGACACGATCAAGGACGTCAAGGCGTACCTCGACGCACCGGCCGAGGAGATCACGCTCGTGCTGCTGCACGCGGGCGGACCCAAGGGCAAGGCCCTGCTGGACGCCGCCCGCAAGGCCGGCGCCCGTGAGGTCGTCTGCGCGAAGACGACCAAGCCGGCCGAGCGGCTCACCTTCGTACGGTCGGAGTTCCGCGCGCTGGGCCGCTCGGCCACGCCCGAGGCCTGCCAGGCGCTGGTCGACTCGATCGGCAGCGATCTGCGGGAGCTGGCGAGCGCGGTGTCCCAGCTCACCGCCGATGTCGAGGGAACGATCGACGACGCCGTCGTCGCCCGCTACTACACGGGCCGCGCCGAGGCCTCCAGCTTCACCGTCGCCGACCGGGCCGTGGAGGGCCGCGCCGCCGACGCGCTCGAAGCGCTGCGCTGGTCGCTGTCGACGGGCGTCGCACCCGTCCTGATCACCAGCGCCCTCGCGCAGGGCGTACGGGCCATCGGCAAGCTGTCGTCGGCGCGCGGCGGGCGGCCCGCCGACCTCGCCCGTGAGCTGGGCATGCCGCCGTGGAAGATCGACCGGGTCCGCCAGCAGATGCGGGGCTGGACCCCGGACGCGGTGGCGACGGCGCTGCGCGCCGTCGCGGAGGCCGACGAGGGCGTCAAGGGCGGCGGCGCGGACCCCGAGTACGCGCTGGAGAAGGCGGTCGTCACGATCGCCCGCGCGGCCCGCGCCGGCCGCTGAGATCCGGCCCGGCGCGCCCCGCCGGGCAACCCGGCGGACATGCCGAAGGCCCCGGTACGCGAGTACCGGGGCCTTCGCCGTCAAACCTGGGTGGATCCGCACCCGCGTGGCGAACGCAGTCGTGTGCGAATCCGTAAGACACCGGTCAGGAGCGGTAGAGAGGGCCCGCTGAGTCCGTTCCGGCGGTTGGAATCAAGAGTGGATCAAGAGTGAGCGAGAAACCGCTCAGCCCTGAAGGGCGGCGACCTTGGACGCCAGCGCCGACTTCTTGTTGGCGGCGGCGTTCTTGTGGATGACACCCTTCGACGCGGCCTTGTCGAGCTTGCGCGACGCCTCACGGACGGCCACGTTGGCCTTCTCGACGTCACCCGCGACGACAGCCTCACGGGCCTTGCGGATCGCGGTCTTGAGCGACGACTTGACGGCCTTGTTGCGCAGGCGCGCCTTCTCGTTGGTCTTGTTCCGCTTGATCTGGGACTTGATGTTCGCCACGAAACGCCTTTTCAGGTTCGATGATCTTTGAATGAGCGTCCACGCCGAGACGGCAGCAGACACAGCTGCCCACGCTACCAGCCACTGTCCGACCGGCCCAAACCGGGCGCAGCCCCGTACCCGTGGGACGATGGAGCCTACGTATCGATCCGATGTGACCCGAGACGAGACGCCGCGCGTCTCAAGAATCAGGACCCTGCGTGCCCGCGACCCCTACCCACGTGCCCGAGCCGAGCCGTACGGACCCGGCGCTGCTCCGTAACTTCTGCATCATCGCGCACATCGACCACGGCAAGTCGACACTGGCCGACCGGATGCTCCAGCTGACCGGAGTGGTCGACCAGCGGCAGATGCGCGCCCAGTATCTCGACCGGATGGACATCGAGCGCGAGCGCGGTATCACGATCAAGTCCCAGGCGGTCCGGCTGCCATGGGCCCCCAACGAGGGTCCTGACCAGGGCACCACCCATGTCCTGAACATGATCGACACACCGGGCCACGTGGACTTCACCTACGAGGTGTCCCGCTCGCTCGCCGCCTGCGAGGGCACGGTCCTGCTGGTGGACGCCGCGCAGGGCATCGAGGCGCAGACCCTCGCCAACCTCTATCTGGCGATGGAGAACGACCTCACCATCGTCCCGGTGCTCAACAAGATCGACCTGCCGGCCGCGCAGCCCGAGAAGTTCTCCGAGGAACTGGCGAACCTGATCGGCTGCCAGCCCGAGGACGTCCTCAAGGTCTCCGCGAAGACCGGCGTCGGCGTGGACATGCTGCTCGACCGGGTCGTCAGGGACGTGCCCCCGCCGGTCGGTGTCGCCGACGCCCCGGCGCGCGCGATGATCTTCGACTCGGTGTACGACTCCTACCGGGGCGTCGTCACGTACGTACGTGTCATCGACGGCCAGCTCAACAAGCGCGAGCGCATCCGGATGATGTCCACCGGCGCCACCCACGAACTGCTGGAGATCGGCGTCTCCTCGCCCGAGATGACCCCCGCCGACGGCATCGGGGTCGGCGAGGTCGGCTATCTGATCACCGGTGTGAAGGACGTCCGGCAGTCCAAGGTCGGTGACACGATCACGTCCCTCAACAAGGGCGCGACCGAGGCGCTGGGCGGCTACAAGGACCCCAAGCCGATGGTGTTCTCCGGCCTCTATCCGCTGGACGGCTCGGACTACCCCGAGCTGCGCGACGCCCTCGACAAGCTCCAGCTCAACGACGCGGCCCTGGTCTACGAGCCGGAGACCTCCGCGGCCCTCGGCTTCGGCTTCCGCGTCGGCTTCCTCGGGCTGCTGCACCTCGACGTGATCCGGGAGCGGCTGGAGCGCGAGTTCAACCTCGACCTGATCGCGACCGCGCCGAACGTGGTCTACCGGGTCGAGATGGAGGACGGCAAGGAGCACACCGTCACCAACCCGAGCGAGTTCCCCGAGGGGAAGATCGACTCGGTGCACGAGCCGGTCGTCCGGGCCACGATCCTGGCGCCCAGCGAGTTCATCGGCTCGATCATGGAGCTGTGCCAGACCCGCCGCGGCACGCTGCTGGGCATGGACTACCTCTCCGCCGACCGGGTCGAGATCCGCTACACCCTCCCGCTCGCCGAGATCGTCTTCGACTTCTTCGACCAGCTGAAGTCGAAGACCCGCGGCTACGCGTCCCTGGACTACGAGCCCACCGGCGAGCAGAGCGCCCAGCTCGTCAAGGTCGACATCCTGCTGCACGGCGACAAGGTCGACGCCTTCTCCGCCATCACGCACCGGGACCAGGCGTACGCGTACGGAGTACGGCTCGTCGCCAAGCTCAGGGAGCTCATCCCGCGCCAGGCCTTCGAGGTGCCCATCCAGGCGGCCATCGGATCGCGGGTCATCGCCCGCGAGACGATCCGCGCCATCCGCAAGGACGTTCTCGCCAAGTGCTACGGCGGTGACATCTCCCGGAAGCGGAAGCTGCTGGAGAAGCAGAAGGAGGGCAAGAAGCGGATGAAGATGGTCGGCAGCGTGGAGGTTCCGCAGGAGGCGTTCATCGCGGTGCTCTCCAGCGACGAGTCGTCCGGCAAGAAGAAGTGACCCGCGAGTCCGGCGGCGGGAAGTGACTCACGAGTAGGGGCGGGCGGGTCCGGGCGCACAGGCGCGCGGGCCCGCCCGCCGTTCACGGGTCCGGTTCGTTATGAAGCGGCTGCCCGCGTCCCCTTACGCACCGGGCGGGTGCGCTCTACTCTGATCACTGCTCGATGGTTACTCACCAGTTAAACAACAAACCAGTCGCGCAAGCTTTGCGGGGCCCGGAGGACGTCGTGAGCGACACAAAGACCTTGATCGAGAACAGGCCGCCGTCGGTGGCGGCCCTCTTCATTGAGCGCGTGGCCGCCACGCCGGACGCGGAGGCGTACCGCTACCCCGTTCCTCCCGCCGCGGGTCAGGGCCCCGACGACTGGAAGTCCCTGAGCTGGGGCCAGGCCGCGGTCCGCGTGTACGCGGTGGCCGCCGGCCTCATGGCGCTCGGCGTACGGCCCGAGGAGCGCGTCGCGCTCGCCGCCGCCACCCGGGTCGAGTGGATCCTCGCCGACCTCGGTGTGATGTGCGCGGGCGCCGCCACCACGACCGTCTACCCCTCGACGAACACCGAGGAGTGCGCGTACATCCTCGCCGACTCCGAGAGCCGCGTCCTCATCGCCGAGGACGCCGAACAGCTCGCCAAGGCGCGCGAGCGCCGCGCGGAGCTGCCGAACCTCGCCCATGTCGTGGTGATCGAGGCGGCGGACGCGAAGCCCGCCGAGGGCGACCCGGACGGCTGGGTGCTCTCCCTCGCCGAGCTGGAGGAGCGCGGGACGACGTACCTCCAGGAGCACCCCGGGGCCGTCAAGGAGCGGGTCGGCGAGATCACGTCCCGCCAGCTCGCGACCCTCATCTACACCTCCGGCACCACCGGCCGCCCCAAGGGCGTACGGCTGCCGCACGACAACTGGTCCTACATGGCGAAGGCCATCGCGGGCACCGGGCTCATCACCAAGGACGACGTCCAGTATCTCTGGCTGCCGCTGGCCCACGTCTTCGGCAAGGTGCTGACGTCCGGCCAGATCGAGGTCGGCCACGTCACCGCCGTCGACGGCCGCGTCGATAAGATCATCGAGAATCTGCCGGTGGTGCGCCCGACCTACATGGCGGCGGTGCCGCGCATCTTCGAGAAGGTCTACAACGGGGTCGCGGCCAGGGCGCGGGCCGGCGGCGGCGCCAAGTACAAGATCTTCCAGTGGGCGGCGACCGTCGCACGCGAGTACGCCAAGGTCAGCCAGGACAACTTCCGCCACACCGGCACCGCTTCGGTGCCCTTCGCCCTCTCCGCCAAGCACACCGTCGCCGACAAGCTCGTCTACGCCAAGCTCCGCGAGGCGTTCGGCGGCCGGCTGCGCGCCGCGATCTCCGGCTCCGCCGCCCTCGCGCCCGACATCGGGTTCTTCTTCGCCGGCGCCGGAATCCACATCCTGGAGGGCTACGGCCTCACCGAGTCCAGCGCCGCCAGCTTCGTCAACCCCGGCGAGGCCTACCGCACCGGCACCGTCGGCAAGCCGCTGCCCGGCTGCGAGGTCCGGATCGCCGACGACGGCGAGATCATGCTGCGCGGTCCCGGCATCATGGACGGCTACCACGGGCTGCCCGAGAAGACCGCCGAAGTCCTCGAATCCGACGGCTGGTTCCACACCGGCGACATCGGCGAGCTGTCCGTCGACGGCTATCTGCGGATCACCGACCGCAAGAAGGATCTGATCAAGACGTCCGGCGGCAAGTACATCGCGCCGGCCGAGGTCGAGGGCCAGTTCAAGGCCGTGTGCCCGTACGTCTCCAACATCCTGGTGCACGGCGCCGACCGGAACTTCTGCACCGCGCTCATCTCCCTGGACGAGCCCGCCCTGCTCGGCTGGGCCGCCGAGAACGGCATGGAGGGCGCCTCGTACGCCGACGTCGTCGCGTCGCCGAAGACACGGGAGATGATCGACGGCTATGTGAAGGAGCTGAACGCGGGCCTCCAGCGCTGGCAGACGATCAGGAAGTTCCGGCTGCTGCCGCGCGACCTGGACATCGAGCACGGCGAGCTGACGCCCAGCCTGAAGCTCAAGCGACCGGTCGTGGAGCGGGAGTACAAGCACCTGCTGGACGAGATGTACGAGGGCGCGCGGGAGGCGTAGCCGCGCCTACGCGTCGTGGAGGAGTACGCGGGCGGGGCCGGCGGCCGGGAACTACGGCTGAAGGCTCCCGCCGCGTCGTAATTCCCGCAGTATGTTGTCGAGCCCGGTCATATGGGCACGCAGCTGCGCCGTCCGCGCGTCGTCGCCCTCGCCCCGGTCCTCGCCGAGCAGGGAATCGATCGCGGAGAGCCGGCGGGCCATCTCGGCGAGCTGTACGTCGTCCCGCGCCAGCAGGGCCTCCAACTGGCGGTTCTTGCGGTGCAGTTCGAGGAAGACCGTCACCTTGGCGCGCAGTACCCACGGGTCGAACGGCTTCGGGACGAAGTCGGCGGCCCCGGTCGCGTAACCGCGGTACGTGAAGCCGCCGCCCGGATCGCTCCCCGTGAGAAAGATGATCGGGACGTCCTTCGCCTGATCCAGCCGCTTGATGCCGGCCGCCGTGTCGAAGCCGTCCATGCCCGGCATCCGCACGTCCAGCAGGACCAGCGCGAACCGCTCGCGGCGCAGCGCCCGCATCGCCTCCTCGCCCGAACGCGCCCGCACCAGCGGTACGTTGAGCGAGCCGAGCACCGCTTCGAGCGCGAGAAGATTCTCCTCCATGTCGTCGACGAGGAGGATTCCCGCCCGGTCGGTCACCGGGGTGTCAGCGGGCGGGTCGGTGGGTATCTGGGTGCTCATCGTCGGTGGTGTCCGAGTAGGTGAGGGCCGGGCTGGGGGGATCCGGGTGCGTAGTCTGTCGGGGGTGCGGCGACCGGGGAGGGGCCTCTGAGCTCCGTTCTTCGCCCACTTCTTCGCCCATTTCGATGACTCGACGCTTATGGGCACGCTCAGTCTGTCACTCTGTCGGGGTCGTAAGCGGCGCAACGAGAGAAACGACCAGGAGCCGCACGTGGGGCCTATAGGGGACTGTCGGAACCCGAACGAACCGGAAGTGCCGCCTCCGGCGCGGAGCCGGACGTTCCGCAACGACGAGCGACGCACGGCACGCACCAGCCTGCCGGGCAACCCGCTCGCCCCGTCCGCCGCGCGCCGGTTCGTGCGCGCGGCGCTCGCCGAGTGGACCAGCCTCGGGCTGCTCACCACCTGCGCCCTCTGCCAGGGCGACGAGGCCTGCCCGCCGGGCGGGCACAGCACCGACGGGCTCGCCGACGACGCGGTGCTGATCGTCGACGAACTGGTCACCAACGCCGTCGTGCACGCGGGCACCAACGTCGAACTGCTCTGCCGCCTCGAACCGGCGAGCGGCGAACCGGAGCCCGCCGGAGGCGACGAGGCGCCCGACGACCCGTCCCACGGCCTCACCGCCGAGCGGGAGCCCGCCGCGCTCGTCGTCGAGGTGTCCGACCACCACCCCGCCCGCTCCGTACGCAGCGACGCCCACGGGCCCGCGACCGACGGCTCCCCCGAGTACGGCCGGGGCCTCCAGCTCATCGCCGCCCTCGCCGAACGCTGGGGCATCACCTACCGCACCGGCCTCAAGACCGTCTGGGCCCGCCTCCCGCTCGACGGCCCGACCGCCGAGATCCCGGCGGGCACCGGCGCCGACGCGGCCGCGGCCGTCAACGGAGTCGTCGGCGAACCCGCCCTGCGCCGGGGACTGCGCGCCGCCGAGATCCTCGCCCCCGCACCGCGCGGCATGCCCCGCGAGGACCCCGACTGGATCAGCCGCGGCGCGCTCTCCTTCCTCGCCGAAGCCTCCGACCTGCTGGCCGGCCAGCTCGACGAGGACCTGGTCGCCGCCCTCGCCGGCCAGCTGCTCGTACCCCGGCTCGCCGACTGGTGCGCGATCTGGCTCGACGGCGAGGAGGCGCACGGCCGGACGGGCGCGCCGCGCCTCGCCCGCGTCTGGCACTCCGACGAGTCCCGCATCGAGCTGCTGCGCGCCCTCCTGGAGAAGGAGCCGCCCCGGCTGCTCGACGCACAGCGCGGGCAGGACGGCACGGCCGGCGGCGGCACCGGCGGCCGTAACGTCCCCGTACCCGTCCCCTGGCCCGGCTCGGGCCAGACCGGCGCGCACGACGGCGCGGCCGTCGCCTGCCGGCTCGTCGCCAACGGCCGCCCGCTGGGCACCCTCGTCCTCGGCCGGCGCCGGCTCGCCCGGATGCCCGACGAAGTGACCGCCCTCATCGAGGACTTCGCCCGCCGCGTCGCCCTCGCGATCGGCGCCGCCCGCCGCTACACCCGGCAGGCCACCATCAGCCGCGTCCTGCAACGCAGCCTGCTGCCCAGCCAGGTCGCCCGGATCCCGGGCGTCGAGAGCCATCTGGTGTACGAGCCCGCCGACGACGGCGTGGTCGGCGGCGACTTCTACGACGTCTTCCCCGCGCCGCCCGGCGGTCGCTGGTGCTTCATGCTCGGCGACGTCCAGGGCAGCGGCCCCGAGGCCGCCGTCGTCACCGGCCTCGCCCGGCCCTGGCTGCGGCTCCTCGCCCGCGAGGGGTACGGCGTCGGCGAAGTGCTCGACCGGCTCAACCGGCTGCTGCTCGACGACGCGATGGAAGCCGCCGAGGCCGCCGCGCTGATGGTCGCCGTCGCCGGTGGACAGGACCTGTCGGGCGGCGACGGCGCACTGCCCGGCCTCAGCGACCTCGGCGCGCTCAGCGAGATCGGGCAGGGGCCCGGCGACAGCGGCCGGGGCGGCGGGCTCGCCGACGGCGGCCAGTCGCGCTTCCTGTCCCTGCTCTACGGCGAGCTGGCACCGCTCCCCGGCACCGGCGGCGGCGCACGCTGCACCCTCGCCAGCGCGGGCCACCCGCTGCCGCTGCTCCTGAAGCCCGACGGGACGGTACGGGTGGCCGCCGAGCCGCAACTGCTCCTCGGCGTCGACGAGAACGTCGCCTACGAGAGCCTGAGCTTCGACCTGGAGTCGGGTGACACCCTCCTGTGCGTCACCGACGGCGTCACCGAGCGCCGCTCCGGGCGGCTGCTCCTGGACGACGACGACGGTCTCGCCGCGATCCTGGCGGGCTGTACGGGCCTGAACGCCCAGGGCGTCGCCGAGCGGATCAGACGCGCCGTGCACGACTTCGACCCGAGCCCGCCGTCCGACGACCTGGCCCTGCTGGTGCTGCGCGCGGAGTAGCCGCCTCCGGCGGTGCGGGACACTGGGGGCATGCCTTCCGCCCTGCCCGACGGTGAACCCATGCCCGAGTCCGGTGCGCTGCCCCCGTACGCCCTTCGGGGCGCGGCGGACCGGCCGCTCGGCTTCTACCTGCACGTGCCGTACTGCGCCACCCGCTGCGGCTACTGCGACTTCAACACCTACACCGCGACGGAGCTGCGCGGCTCGGGCGGTGTGCTGGCCTCCCGCGACAACTACGCCGACACCCTGACCGACGAGATCCGGCTCGCCCGCAAGGTCCTCGGCGACGACACCAGGCCCGTCCGCACGGTCTTCGTCGGCGGCGGTACGCCCACGCTGCTGGCCGCGGCCGACCTCGTACGGATGCTGGACGCCGTACGCGAGGAGTTCGGCCTCGCCGACGACGCCGAGATCACCACCGAGGCGAACCCGGAGTCCGTCGGCCCCGCGTACCTCGCGGAGCTGCGCGCGGGCGGCTTCAACCGGATCTCCTTCGGCATGCAGAGCGCGAAGCAGCACGTGCTCCAGGTCCTCGACCGCACCCACACCCCGGGGCGGCCCGAGGAGTGCGTCGCGGAGGCGCGCGCTGCCGGGTTCGACCATGTGAACCTCGACCTGATCTACGGCACGCCCGGCGAGAGCGACGACGACTGGCGCGCGACGCTGGCGGCGGCGGTGGGGGCGGGGCCCGACCATGTGTCGGCGTACGCGCTGATCGTCGAGGAGGGCACGGGGCTGGCCCGCCGGATCCGCCGGGGCGAGGTCCCCATGACCGACGACGACGAGCACGCCGACCGCTACCTGATCGCGGACGAGACGCTGGGCGCGGCGGGGTTCTCCTGGTACGAGGTCTCCAACTGGTCCACCACACCGGCCGGCCGGTGCCTGCACAACGAGCTGTACTGGCGCGGGGCGGACTGGTGGGGCGCGGGGCCGGGCGCGCACAGCCACGTCGGCGGGGTCCGCTGGTGGAACGTGAAGCACCCGGGCGCGTACGCGGCGGCGCTCGCGGAGGGCCGCTCGCCGGGCGCGGGCCGGGAACTCCTCACGGCGGAGGACCGGCGCGTGGAGCGCATCCTGCTGGAGCTGCGGCTGTCGGAGGGCGTGGAGCTGTCCCTGCTGCGGTCCGCGG
>NZ_MDCR01000088.1 GCF_001723055.1 Streptomyces niveus | reverse complement strand
ATGCGTTGGCCGCCGGGGCGCGGCTCTCCCGGCCCCAGATCACGTACTCGGCGCGGGCCGGTGCGTCCGTGACCTCGATCGTGGTCAGCCCGGCCAGGCCCTCGGCATACGTGGGCGGGAGCAGGGCCACGCCAAGGCCCGCGCCGACCAGACGGGTCAGATAGTCCGCGTTGGTCACCTCGAAGGCGACCTCGCGGGTGAGGCCCGCGGCGGTGAAGGCCAGATCGGACTGGGCCCGGCCTGCGGTCTTCGCCGGGAGGTCCACGAACACCTCCGAGGACAGACGGCGGAGGTCGACCGAGGTCTCGTCGGCGAGCGGGTGATCCGGGGAGACCACGGCGACCAGCCGCTCCTCGGCCAGCTTCCGGGCCATGACGCCCCGGGGGCGGGCCGTGACCGGGATGCCGAGAAAGGCCACCTCGATATCGCCCTGCCTGACCTGCTCGGCGAGCTCGTCGCTCGCCCCCACGGTGAGACTGATCCGGGCCTTCGGATGGCGCTGGTGGAATCCCCTGAGGACAGCGGGAACGTCCACGGCGGCGACGCTGGGGATCAGCCCCACCGCGAGCCGTCCGCGTACCTCCCCCACGGCCGCCGCGACTTCGGCGGCGGCCCGCTCCGCCGCGTCGAGGCACTGGCGGGCGGCGGGCAGGAAGGCCGCGCCCGCCGGGGTCAACCGGACCCGGCGGCTGGTGCGTTCGAAGAGCCTGGCGCCCAACTCCTTCTCCAGGCGCGCGATCTGGTGGCTGAGCGCGGACTGGACCACAAGGCAGCGTTGGGCAGCCTTCGTGAAGCTGCTCATCTCGGCCACGGCGATCACGTACCGCATCTGCTGAAGCTCCATGGATCCATCGTGATGCGAGATCCATCGCGTGACAAGCATGTGTTGGACTCATCGATCTCCCCGGCCCGACACTGATGACGACCGCACACGGCGGGATCGTCCTCGATCGGGCCGACTCCGCCGGGCGGCCCCCGATCTGAGCCTGTCCGGCATGCCCGGCAGCCGCTCTCCCGCTAACTCCCGTACCTGGGCGCACGGCGCCGAGGCATGCCCGCACGCGCCATCGCGCCCGTGACACCGAAAGGACGAGCGACCGCCATGACTACCACACCACCGCGTTCCGGGACGACCGTCGCCGACATCTGGGTGGGCCCGCGCTGCTCCTGGGCGTGGATCACCTCACGCCGGCTGCTGAGCGGGCCGGACAGATGTCAGTTGCCACGGTGATTCCCGCGGGATGTGAGGCGAGATGAAGAACGGACAAAAGGTGCTCACGGTGGCCCTGACCGGCCTGGCGCCGGCGGTCTGGGGCAGCACCTACCTGGTGACCACCGAGCTGCTCCCTCCGGACCGGCCGCTCCTGGCGACCACCATGCGGGCCCTGCCCGGCGGCCTGGTGCTGCTGGCCCTCGGCCGGAAACTTCCCGTCGGCATCTGGTGGTGGCGCGCGCTGGTGCTGGGCGTTCTGAACATCGGCGCCTTCAACTTCCTGCTCTTCGTCGCCGCCTACCGACTGCCCGGTGGCATCGCGGCCATGGTCATGTCGGCGCAGCCCGTGTTCGTGGTCGTCCTCGCCGCCCTCTTCCTCGGCGAGAGGATCAGACCCGTCCACGCCCTGGCCTGCGCGATGGGCGTCGGGGGAGTGGTGTTGCTCGTCTTCAGAGGCACGGCGTCGCTCGACACCACCGGACTCCTCGCCGCGGCCGGCGGAGCGCTGTGCATGGCATCGGGCATCACACTGACCAAGCGGTGGGGCCGGCCGGAGGGCGTCGGCCTGCTCGCGTTCACCGGGTGGCAACTCACAGCGGGCGGTCTGGTCCTGCTGCCGTTCTGGCTGTCGCTGGAAGACCTTCCCGGCGGTCTCACCGGCTCCAACGTCATCGGGTTCGCCTACCTCATCACCCTGGGCGCGATCCTGAGCTACATCGCCTGGTTCCGCGGCATCGAACGCCTGCCGGCCGTGGCGGTCTCCTTCCTCGCACTGGGCAGCCCGGTCGTGGCGACCCTGCTGGGCTACCTCGTCAAGGACCAGACGCTGTCGGCCCTCCAGATCGTCGGCATGGTCGTCATCTTCCTGGCCGTTGTGCTCGGTCAGCCGCGCCCGCCCGGACCGAAGTCCGAGGGGACCCCCTCGGCTCCACCCCGCACCACCGTCGCGCGCGTCCCCGACCGATCCGCTCTGACACAGGAACGCGGTGGATGACGGTGGGCTCGCCTCCCCACGCCACGACCTCCTCGTTGGACGCCGACGCCGTGAGGCATTCGCGTACCACGCCTGACCACATCCAGAGAGACGACATGAGCATTCAGGACGAGACAAACTCCCCCGTCACGCCGCACGAGCAGATGTCCCCGACCCGGGGATGGCTGGGTGTGGCCGCCATCACCGCCAGTCTGTTCGTCTTCCTCACCACCGAACTGATGCCGATCGGCCTGCTCACCCCGCTCAGCGCGAGCCTTGGGGTCTCCGTGGGCTCGGTCGGCCTCATGGTCACGGCGCAGGGTCTCGCGGCAGGTCTCGGTGTGCCGTTCATCGTGGCATGGACCCGGCGCGTCAACCGGCGCCGGCTGCTGACGACACTGCTGGCCGTCCTGGCCGTCGGCAACCTGATCACCTCGATCGCCCCGAACTACCCGCTGATCCTGGGCACCCGCCTGATCATGGGTTTCGCCAGCGGCGTCTTCTGGGCCATCGGCGTCAGCATGGCCATGCGCATCGTCCCGGCGAAGCACGCCAACCGGGCCGCCGCTGTCGTGATGTCCGGGATCTCGATCGCCACCGTCGTCGGCATCCCGCTCGGCACGCTGTTGGAGAGTGCCGGAGACTGGCGCACCACCTTCCTGATCTGGGCCGGCCTCAGCGCTCTGGTGTTCCTCGCGGTTGCCGTCACGATCCCGTCGCTCCCGTCGGCCAACGCGGTCTCGGTCCGCGAGGTCTTCGAACTGCCCGTCAGGAACGTGCCGCTGCGTCTGGTCCTGGTCATGGTCGTGTTCTTCGTCCTCGGCCACTTCGGTGCCTACACGTTCGTCCGGCCCTATCTCGAGGACAGTACGTCCGCCACCGTCGGCTTCATCACCGTCGTCCTCATCGTCTTCGGTACCGGCGGCGCGATCGGCAACTTCATCGGCGGTCAGACCGTCAACAAGAGCCTGCGGGGCAGCTTCGTCGTGGGCGGCCTGATCATGATCGCCGCACTCGTCATGCTGCTGACCATCGGCACGTACGACTTCGGCGTGATCGCCGCCATGCTCCTGTGGGGCCTCGCCTTCGGCGTCGTCCAGCTGAGCCAGATCAACATGACGCTCTCGGCTGCCCCCGAGACCTTCGAGGCCGCGATGTCGCTCAACACCATGGCCTACAACACCTGCATAGCCCTGGGCGCCCTCATCGGCGGCCTGTTCGCCGACCATGTGGGCGTCACGAGCGTCGTCTGGTTCGGCATCGTCCTGGTCGCTCTCGCCGTGATCCTCCGCGCCTCCACCGGTCGCGGGACCACGCCGGCGATCTGACCCCCTGATCACCGGAGTACGGAACGGGACCCGTCGGGCTCCGCTTTCGCACACCGGGCGCCATCGAGAAAGGAATGTGCGAATTCACCGCCAATCCCGGTGAATTCGCCAGTTCGAAGCGGTCGACACTTTCGTGCCCGCGACAACCGAGATGAACCGGTTTATCCGGTCGGTCGACTTTCAGAACTCGGAGGCCGGCGCCCGGTTCGTGCGGGTAGTCTCTTTTATTCATCGCCCATCGGTCATGAAAACCGCCGGGCAATCCGTGAGGAAATTCCACATGAATGAGGATGGCTATGGAGAAAGTTTACGACTATGTCATCGTCGGCGGCGGAACGGCCGGGGCGGTGCTTGCCGCCCGGCTGTCGGAGAACTCTGAAGTCAGTGTGGCCCTCCTGGAGGCGGGAGCCGGTGAGGGCCCCGCGATCATGTCGGACGGGAACCCCGAGGCAGCGGTAGGTCTCTGGGGATCGTCCGTGGACTGGAACTACACGACAACACCTCAGTCAGGCACCGGGAACGCTGTCCACATCTGGCCACGGGGGCGGGTCCTGGGCGGTTCCAGCAGCATCAACGGAATGACTCACCTGCGCGGCCACGCGTCAGGCTTCGACGCCTGGGAGAAGCAGGGCGCCATTGGCTGGAACTATCAGGAAATGCTGCCGTTCCTCATGCGCAGCGAGGGCGCGCGAGGCGGGGATCCGCGTTTCCGGGGACAGACGGGTCCCATGACCATCGAGGAGCCGCCCGCCGCCACTCCTCTCGCGCAGGATCTCTATGACGCGGCGGTAGACGCGGGCCATCCGCGCTGTGAGGACGGTAATGACCCCCAGGCCGAGGGGGTGTTCTGGGCCGAAAGGAATGTCGCCGAAGGCCGCAGGCAGAGCGCCGCCGACGCGTATCTGTTTCCGGTGCTCTCACGGCCCAATCTCACCGTCGTCACCGACGCACAGGTGCGGCGCCTCGTCATCGAGAACGGCCGGTGCAGAGGTGCCGAGTACGTACGGAACGGCGAGCCGGGCACCGTCCACGCCGAGCGGGAGGTCGTGCTGAGCGCGGGAGCCGTCGGATCGCCGCAGATTCTCCTGCTCTCCGGCATCGGCCCCGCCGACGATCTGCGCCGGCTGGGGATCCCGGTTCGCGCCGCTCTCCCCGGCGTGGGCGCCAACCTGCACGACCATCCGCTGGCCTGGATCTCGTACGGGGTGAAGAAGTCCCCGGTACCTGGTCCCTCGCGGCAGGCGATGCTCTTCGCGCGCACCGGCCCGGGCGGGGACCCCGACATCCTGATGAGCTTCACGGCCGTGGCGCTGGAACCTCGATGGGCGGGTGCCCAGGAGGGCTTCTCGATCCTCTTCGGCCTCGCGACGCCCGCCAGCCGGGGCAGCGTGCGCCTGAGCAGTGCGGACCCCGCCGCGTACCCGCTCATCGACCCCGCCTATCTGACCGAGAGCGAAGACGTGGACCGTATGGTCGCCGCCTTGCGCATGGCACGGGACATCGGGCGGGCGGATTCCTTGTCGGCCTGGCGTGACGAGGAGACCCTCCCCGGCCGGGAGGCTGTCACGGACGAGGGGTGCGGTGCGTACATCCGCCGCACCGTCGGCACCTACTTCCACCCGGTGGGCACCTGCCGTATCGGCACGGACGACGAGGCTGTGGTCGACGCGGGCCTGCGCGTCCACGGTGTCGACGGCCTGAGCGTCGCCGACGCCTCCGTGATGCCCTCGGTCGTCTCGGCCAACACCAACGCGGCCGTACTGGGCATCGCCGAGCGTGCGGCACACCTGATCGCCACCCGCGCCGAACGCTGAGGTGAGGCGTCGGAGGCCCGACAACGTCCGGCGCCCCTCGCCTGAGGCGAGGGGCGCGCGGAGGTCAGCGGGTCGTGGTCAGCACCAGCCGGGTGCCACGTTGATGTTCTCGACCCAGCGGGCGGCGACCCAGCCGCCGTTCTTCAGCAGGTACCAACGGGGGTTGCCGTCCACGACCTCACCGTTGACCTTGCACCTCAGTTCAATGACGGTGCCGTAGGGGATGGAGCCGATGGGCGGCCTGTTGGTGTTCGGGTTCTTCCGCACGTTGAGGGACGGCTTCGCGATGACCCGGCCCTTGTGGACGAACGCCGCGGAGGTCTCGCTCTGCGTGGTGAAGGATGCCGGGCCCGGGCCTGACTGATGGTCCGCGGCGACGGCGGGGGCGGCCAGGGCCGTCCCCGCCAGCAGAACACCGGCGAGCACGGAGACGATCCGCTGCCCGGTGCGTGGTGCGCTCATGACGGTCTTCCCTTGTTGTCGAAGAACTCCGGGTTGCTTCCCGGCTGGACACCTTCATGGCACAGGCGCGGCCCGGTGAAGCCCCGTTCCCGCTCGGGAAACGCCCCTTCCCACCCGGATGGAGCCACCAGCGGGGGCCGCCTGGCCGATCACCACCACCAGCACCACCGGCGCACACCTGCTCGGGCCGGAACTGGCGGGGCGGAGAAGGCGGTTGCGGGGTGGGGCGAGGGTGCCGGTGTCCAAATGGGCGGACCGGAACGATTCTCCAGGTGAACACATACCTCTTCCGTCGTCCGTGTCCGGGGCGGCGGCGGGGGACAGGCTAGACACCAGCCATGGATGATCCTTTTGCCCTGAGTCCCCTGAACCGACCGGGGAAGTCCGGGGCGCCGTGCGGAGATCGGCGGGGAAGGCCGGATACCTGGAAACCATGCGTGGAGTGCGGGGGCCTGGTCTTACAGGGATGCGGCTTCCCCTGTCAGGAGCGTCACGTCACCCTGAATACCGGCGAGACCTTGAACACCGGCGAGCAGCGCCCCGGCGCTCCGGTCGACATCGAATGACGCCGGAAGGCGGCCGGCCGCCCGCACCGCCCTGATCCCTGATGGCCATGGCCGATGCGCCTGCCACCGGCGCAGCGGCTCCACCGCGACGGTCCGCACACCTCCGCCGCGTCCGCGACGATCCGTTCGGCACATGGCTCTGGCCGTTCCGCCGGGCGACGGGCAAACGACACCCCACCGTCGCGCGGAGCGGGGAATCCTGGAGGGAATCCCCTCGCCCGCGCCCTGGCGCGTCATGGAAGGACGGCCGCGCCGTGTCGATGACGTCGACGACTCTGCCCGGCGCACTGCGCCGGCTGCCGCTGCGGCAGTTGATCTGCCTCGTGCCGCTGCTCCTCGTGACCGCCTGGGTGGCCGGGAACTGGTCGGTGATCCTCGCGGGCGTCGACGAGTTGCGTGGCGCGGACCGGGACTGGCTGCTGGCCGCCGTCGTCATGACCGGGGTGTGCTGGCTGCCGGTCTGTCTGATGCGTCAGGGCACCGTCATGGAACGGCTGCCCGCCGGGCGGCTGTTCGCCTCCCAGGTCGCGGCCGGCTCCGCGAACCATCTGCTGCCCGCCGGGCTCGGCGCGCACGCGGTGACGCTGCGATTCCTCCAGGGCCGCGGCATCTCCACCACACGCGCCTGCGCCGCGCTCGCCCTCTACTCGCTCGCTCAGCCGATCGGCAAGTACACCCTGCTCCTCACGCTCATGGCCACCAACCCGGGTGCCATCCCGCTGGGCGGACTGCTGCCCGCCGAGCGCGGGACGCTGGCGCTTGTCATCCTGGCCGGCGGGCTCACGCTGGTGGCGCTGGTGCTGTGGTCGGTGCCACCACTGCGCGGCTTCGTCCGGGACTTCCTGCGGACCGCGCTGACCGACGCGCGCGCCCTGCACACCAGGCCCGCGCGGGCGCTCGCCCTGTGGACCGGGGCACTCGCCTTCCCCGCCTGCCAGGCCGCCGTCCTGGTCACGGTGGCCCGCGCGCTCCAACTGCCGGTGCCCACCGTGGGCATCGTGATCGCCTATCTGGCGGCCACGATCGTCGCCGGGATCGTGCCCACCCCGGGCGGCATCGGCTCCGTCGAGGCGGCGCTGCTCATCGCGCTCGTCGGCGCGGGCTCCCCGGTCCATGTGGCGACCGCCGCCGTCCTCGGATTCCGCATCGTCACCGTGTGGCTGCCACTGCTCCCCGGGGCGCTGGTGCTGGCCGCGCTGGTCCGCCGGAAGGTGCTGTGAACGCCGGGTGCGGCGGCCGGACGGGGAGCGCCAGCAGCAGTGCCAGCGCCGTCCAGACGAACGCGTTGCCGCCGATAAAGCCGCCGACGCCGCTCGCGTCGTACCGCCACAGCCACACGACGTAGCTGCACAGCATCACGTACAGCCCCACCGCCGCGATCAACCGGCGCCCGCGGCGCGGCGGTTCGAGGGCCCGGTCGGTGAGGATTGCGAGCGCCGGGAGCAGCCACACCAGGTGGTGCACCCAGGTGACCGGGCTGACCAGACACGCCGCGGCGCCGGTCAGCGCGATGCCGGCGCGCACGTCGCCGACCGCCCTGGCCTTGTCGGCCCGGTACGCCCAGAGGCCGACGACGACGGCGACACCGCAGGCCCACCACAGCCGGTCCGGATCGGCCGGCGCGGAGAGCCGGGCGAGGACGCCCTGCCAGGACTGGTTGGAGACATAACTCAGGTCGCCGATGCGGCTCGTGTCCCACAGGGCGTGTGTCCAGTACGCGTACGAGGCACCCGGCGCGAGCCCTACGGCGAGCAGTGTCGCGCCCCCGGCGACCGCGACCGCGGTGGCGGCGGCGCGCCAGCGGCGGGTGACGACCAGGTAGCCGATGAAGATCGCGGGGGTGAGCTTGACGGCCGCGGCGAGTCCGATGCCGATGCCCGCCCACCGGCCGCCGGTGGACAGCAGCCGGGCGTCGGTGAGGACGAGAGCCAGCAGGAGGAGGTTGACCTGGCCGAAGCTGATGCTGTCGTAGACCGGTTCCAGCAGGGCGAGCAGACACAGGAGCAGGACGTACGAGGTCGGCCGGTCCAGGCCGTGGCGGCGGATCACCGGTTCGGCGAGCCGGCGCAGGATCAGCGCCAGTGCGCCGAGGTTCGCCGCGATGCCCGCGGTGAGCGCGACGGGCCAGCTGAACAGTGACAGCGGCAGCACGCACAGGGCGGCGAAGGGCGGGTACGTGAATCCGTACACCTGGCCGGGCACCCGGTAGTCGTAGAGCCCGTCGCCCCGCAGCCCGCCCGCGGAATCCGTCCAGTGGCGTACCGCGTCGTAGTAGACCCACAGATCGAACCAGTCACGGTGGAACGGGACGGTCGCGACGAAGGCCGTCACGCCCGCGCACAGCACGCCCAGGAGCAGATGCCGGCGGCGCGAGCCCCGCCCCGGCGGGCCGTGCTCCGTCAGATCTCGGCCCGTCATGCCACCCTCCCCGATTCCCGCGCGCTCAGCGTCACTTCGTCACCCGACATCTCCCGCGCCCACCACAGCGCGACCACCGCGAACAGCCCGCCGCACGTCGCGAGCGCCAACTGGAGCCCGTCCGCCGCGATCCCGCTGGGCAACTGGGCGAGCGCGAGCACCCCGCTGGCGACGGCCACCACCCGCCACGCCGGCCCGGCAGGCGCTGCGGCGGCCAGCGGGAACAGGCCCCACAGGACGTACCAGGGGCGGATCGCCGGGCCCAGGACGGCGACCGCGATCAGGCTCAGGCCCAGCGCGTACAGCGGGCTGTGCCGGGGGCGCCGCAGCCACACCACCAGCACGGCGACGGCCGTCGCCGCCAGACCGGCCAGCCGCCAGGCGTCCAGGGCGAACGGCGCCAGATCGCTGCCCGCGCCGCGCAGCACCGACGTGGTCAGCCGGCCGAGGAGGGAGGTGAGGGCCCAGTTGTGCTGGGAAACCGGGGTGTTGAGGGCGCCGATCCAGCCGTAGCCGGTGCCGGTGACCGCCGTGACCACGGCGGTCGTCGCGAGCGCGACACCGCCGGTCGCGCCCGCCGCCCTGACCCACCGGTACCGACCGGTGAGCCCGCCGGCCCAGAACGCGGCGACGGCCAGCAGCCCCAGCGCGGCAGGCGCCTTGACCAGCGCGGCGAACGTCATCAGGACCACGCCCAGCACGGGGAAGCGGCCCTTCGCGGCCACCAGCGCCATACCGAGCAGCCCCAGCATCACGGCGTCGTTGTGCGCGCCGGCCACCAGATGCAGCAGAAGCAGCGGATTGAGCGCCCCCAGCCACAGCGCGGCACCGGCGTCGGTGCCGCCGCGCCGGGCGAGCAGCACCAGCGACAGCACCATCAGGCCCACCCCGAGCAGCGCGACGAGCCGCATACCGAGCAGCCCGGCCGAGAGCTGCGCCTGCGTGGCGCGCGCGATCAGCGAGGCGAACGAGAGGAACAGCGGACCGTACGGCGTCGGCGTGTCCCGCCAGATGGGCGCGACCTGTGCGGCGAGCGGACCGCCGAGCTGGTCGGGGCCGTGGGTGTACACGTCGATCTGGGCGTCCACCATCGCGCCCTGCGCCAGATAGCTGTACACGTCCCGGCTGAACAGCGGCGGCGCGACCACCAGCGGCGCGGCCCACACCACGAGCGTGACCACCATGCTGCGCGCACCGGGCGGCCTCGGCCCGCGTACGGCACGCCCCAGCCAGGCCCAGGCCGCGACGAGCAGCACGAGCCCGAAGTAGGCGCCGAAGAGCCCCAGCGCCGCCGCCTCGGACGACGGCGCGAGGGCCTTGCCGACCGGCAGGGCACCAGCACTGGCGCCGCCGACGGCCACGGCCGCGGTACCGGTGAGCCCCAGCAGCCGACATTTACGTATATGCGATTCGTCGCCCGGGGTCAGCACCCACGGAGCGTGCCCGCGGCCGGTGGCCGGAAAGGAACGTGCGGTACGCCGGGGAGAGTCCGAAACGTGTCGGGCACCACGGGACGGCACATGTCCGGCGGCATGGGACGGCGCCGGTCAGAGGGCGTGAGACGGGACATGTCCGGCGGCCGGCCGGGGTGCGTCGGGGCCGCGCTGCGGGGGTTCGTCAGTCGTCCAGCAGTTCAGTAGTTCAGTCGTCAGCGGCGCGGTGAGCGGCGGACCGTCAGGAGTGCGACGTCGTCGTGGAGCCCTTCCGTACCCGCGAACGCGCGGGCGTCCTCGTACAGAGCCTGTGGCAGGTCGGTGGTGGAGAGCCCGAGTTGGCTCTCCAGCCGCTCGTCCAGGGGGTAGAACGTGCCGTCGGGGGCGCGGGCCTCGGTAAGGCCGTCGGTGGTCAGCAGCAGGGTCGAGCCGGCGGGGAACGCGAACCAGTCCACCGTCCCCGGTTCGGCGGCGAGTTCGGCGAGGCCGAGCGGGACGCCCGTGCCCAGCGGGGGTGTGATGACGGTGCCCTGATACGTCAACTGCGGTGGGATGTGGCCGCAGTTGACGGCCTGGACCTCGGTGTGGGCGTCGAAGCTGAGGACGAGCGCGGTGACGAACCGCTCGTCGTCGCCGGTCTGTTCGGCGTAGGAGTTGTGCCGTACGACCGCGGCGTCCAAGGCGTCCACCAGGGCGGTGAGGGTGGGCTCCCGGTGGGCCGCCTCCCTGAACGCGCCGATGACGGCGAACGCGGCGCCGACTGCCGCCAGCCCCTTGCCCTGTACGTCTCCGATCAGCACGCGCGTACCCCACGGCGATGCCACGACGTCGTAGATGTCGCCGCCGATGAGCTTCTCCTCCTGAAGAGGCTCGTACAGGCCGTTGACCATGACGTCGTCGGTGACGAGGGGGAGCGGGTGCAGGATGTGCCGCTGCATGGCGACGGCCGTGGAGCGCAGGCGCAGCATCTCGTTCTCCCGCGCGATACGGCGGTGGCAGGCGTAGACGGAGGTGATGCCCAGCGCGAGGGTGAACAGCACCAGCAGGGCCCGGTCGATCCAGCGCCCGCCGGTGGTCCCCCACGGCAGTACCGTGACCGTCACGACGAGCGTGGTCCACGCGGCGATCAGCCTCGTCTGGCGAACGGTGCACAGGGCCGAGGCCGTACCCGGCAGGAACACCAGCAGCCCGAGGAGCCACACCGCCGACCCGGACACCAGGGCGAGAACGACGACCAGGAACGTCGCCGTCGCCACGCCTGCGGCCACCTGGGCGTTGCCGGGAGGCTCGACGGCGCCCAGAGGGTGAGCGGGGCGCTTCCGCACGGCGCGGGCCATGGGATCTCCGTAGGTCGTGGGGCGGCGGACTGCTCGGAAACGATATCTCCGGACATTCCGGGTGCCGTCACTCCGCGCCCCGTCAGCGCGCCGGGTACCGGGCCGCCGCGTACCGCGCCGGGTCGGCCTCGGCCGTCGCCGCCGCCCGGTCCAGCCGACTGCCCGCCCCGTACGCCGCCGCCTACGCTGCCGAGCGGCGTGCGCGCCCGGGGACGCCACGTCGTCAGCGCCGAGGATTTCGCGGCGACCTGGCTGCGGCCGGTCGACTGATCAGGGCCGTCAGACCGTCAGACCCTCAGGCGCGTACAGGTGCGGATCGAGGCCGGCCTCGATCCGCACCTGTCGCGTTCAGCGGCTTACGGCAGGGTCACCTTCGCCCCCCGCCCGTCACCTTGCCCGACGCCGGCGCCGATGCCGCCGCCGGGCCACCCGTGATCACGAAGCCCGAACCCGGCTGCGTGACGATGTTCCCGTCCGCCGAGTTGGTGATCGTCACGTTGGACAGGGTCGCGCTGCCCCGGGCCCCGCTCATGGCGAGGATGCCTGCCCCGTTGTTGGATTTGTCGATCTTGACGTTGTCGATCACGACGCCGGGCATCGTGCCGCCGCCGGTCTTGAACTGGATGCCGTCGTACGTCGAGTCGTAGATGTCGGTGTCCCTGATCGTGACGCCGGGGATGTCCCGGCTCGCCGCGAACAGGGTGATCGCACCGAACTCCTGGTCCTCGTTCCAGAAGGCGCCGCCCGTGCGGTGGAGCGCGTTGTTGGCGATCAGGGTCTGCCCGGAGAAGGGCAGGGGATCGTGGTCGGTCGCCAGCATGATGCCCGGGTAGTTGGCGGTGTCGGAGACGATGTTGTTCTCGATCTTGTTGCCGTAGCCGCCGTAGACCGCGATGCCGGTCGCGCGCCAGGGCAGTTGGATGGTGTTGTTGGTGAACGAGTTGTCGTGCGCGATGTCGACCGACGTGTCCTTGACGTACCGGTTGGCCCAGACCGCCAGGGAGTCGTCGCCGGTGGTGCGGAACGAGGAGTTGAACACCTTGGAGTTCCGCGTGCCGTTGGTGAAGTTGATCCCGTCGGCGTACGTGTTGCGGATCCGCATCCCCGTGAACTCGAGCCCGTCGGCGGGACCCCAGAGCGACGGGATGTTGTCGTAGTCCCGGCCGACCCAGACACCCACGTTGGCGTGCTCGATCCACACGTTGGAGATCTTGGTGTTCTTGCCGAACCGGCCGTTGAGGCCGACGCCGCCCTCGGCGTTCCCGTCGCCGCCGCGGATCCGGCCGGAGCCGAAGATGGCGATGTCCGAGATCTTGGTGTTGTCGTCGATGTCGAAGCCGAAGTTGCCCTCGTGCGGGTGGTTGATGCCGCCCGCGTTCTGCGGCTCGGTCAGGGTGTAGAGCTGCGAGTGCCACATGCCCGCGCCGCGGATGGTGACGTTCTTGATCCCGATCTGGTTGAACTGCCCCTGGTTCAGGGGGTCGTCGGTCAGGATCTTCTTCTCCTGACGCCACTGGCCCGCCGGGATCCAGACGCACGCGATGGTGCCGTTCTGGTCGGCCGTGACCGCCGCCTGGATGGCGGCCGTGTCGTCGATCCCGTCGCCGGGCACCGCGCCGTAGTCCGTGATCGAGGTGCACTCGGCGGGCTTGGCCGCCGGGGGCGCGACCTGCTCCAGGTCGATCAGGTCGATGTAGTAGAAGGACGCGCTGTCACCGGCGTCGCGCTGGAGCTTGAACTTCGTGCCCGCCGGATAGGTCGTGGACAGCAGCGAGTTGGACTCGTCGAACAGCCGACGGGCGTCGGCCTGCGGCGTGTTGGTCAGGGCCTCGGGGCCGTCCGTGTTGCCGTACAGCCAGCTGTGCTTCGAGGAGAGGTTGAGCTTCTTCACGAAGGTGTCGTTGGCGTACAGGCTGATCGTGGCCTCGGTGCCGCCGCCGTTCGGGGCGTCGGGGATCGAGTTGCGCACCACGATCGAGTTGGCCGGGTTGGTGGAGGTGAACTCCACGAACTGGCCGGGGCTGTTCAGCCGTACCGACTTACGGCCCGAGGACTCGGAGCCGAAGTTGGTGTGCCCGAAGGTGCGTTCCGCGTCGGCCTCCACCAGGGTGCCCTGGTAGCGGCCCGCCTCCGCCTCGTACTCGACGTACGGGACGGCCGCCCCGCGCCCGACCACGATCGAGCGGGAGAACGAGTTGTTGGTCTCGTTGGTCTCCGTCACGACGTTCGTCGCGTCGGCGGTGGCGACGATGTTGGCGCCGCCGCTGGTGGCGGTCCAACTGCCGTTGACGCTCACGTTCGTTGTCGCGCCCGCCGCGATCGACGGTGTGTTGGTGTTCAGCGTCGTACCGCCCACCGTCACGCGGGTGACGGTGGTGGCGCCGGACGCGGTCGTCCCGCGGTTCTGCACGGCCACGGTGAACTGGACCTGCGCGCCGACGGCCGGGTTCTGCGGCGTCGAGCTGACACTCAGCACCTGGAGGTCGGGCCCGGGGGCCTGTCCCACGACCAGTGAACCGGCGGCGGTGAAGCTGTTGTTGTCGTTGTCCTGCTCGACGATGGTGTCGGTCGGGTCCACCACCGCCGTCACCTTGTAGCTGCCCTCGGCGCGTTTGCCCGCGGCGACCTGGACGGTCGCCGAGGCGCCCGCGGCGAGCGCGCCCACGGAGGCGCTGCCCGCGACGACACCGCCGATGCTGACGTTCACCGTGGTCGGGCCGGACGCGGCCGTGCCGATGTTGCGCACCGTGGCGCTCACGGTGGTCGCGTCGGTCTCCACCGGGGCGGTGGGGGACCAGGAGAGCGCGGTGACGGTGAGGTCGGGGTTGGGCGCCGGTACCCCGATGACCTGGAGTTCGGCGACCTGGCCGCCCTGCGCGCCGGTGTTGGAGAAGATCTGGAGCTGGAGGTCGGCGACGCGACCGGTGACCGGGATCCGTACCGAGTTCTGGTTGGTCGCCGGGTTGAAGCTGTAGTCGGCGCGCGCCTTGAGCGAGGTGAAGCCTGTCGCGCCCTGGGCACGGCCGAGCACCTGGATGTTCTGCGTCCTGGTGCCCCACGCCGCGTCGGGGTTGAGCTTGATCACGACGGAGGTGATGTCGGCCTCGGCCCCGAGCTTGACCGTCAGGTTCGACGGGTGCCCGGTGGACTCCCAGTACGTGTTCAGCGCGCCGTCGTTGGCGTTGGCCGCGACGAACGTGTGGATCGTCGACGACGCCTCGATCGGCTTGCCGCGTGCCAGATCCGTGCCGTCGTCACCCGGGTCGGGGCCGCCCGGGTCCTCGCCCGCCGGGCCGTAGATCCCGAACTCGGAGATCTGCGCCGCCGGCCAGCCCGTGTTGCCGGTGATGTTCAGCCGTACGTAACGGACCTCGCTGGAGGGGAAGTCGATGGTGACGGTGTTCGCCGACGAGGGGCTGAACAGCCGGCCCTGCGACGCGGAGAGGGTGCTGTAGCTGTTGCCGTCGGTGCTGCCCTGGACGCTGAGGGCCTGGGTGCGGGCCTCCCAGGTGGTGGGGAGCTTCAGCACCACCTGATCGACGGCGACGTTCGCGCCGAGGTCGATCCGGAGCGTCTGCGGGAAGGCGTTGTTCGGTCCTTCCCAGTACGACGCCTGGTTGCCGTCGGTGACGTTGGAGGCGGGGTGATTCCCCTCCGACCCACTCGCCGACACGCTCTTGCCGATCGACTGGTTGGGGCGCTCGGCCGCCGAGGCCGCGAGGGGGGTGAGCCCGACGGCGATCAGGCCGGCCATGACGAGGCCGGTGATCAGTCGCCAGCTGAGCTGTCCGGGTCTGAGCTGCTTCCGTCTCATATGGTCCTCTGTTCAGTTGGAACGAGGGTGCGGGGGAGGTGATGCAACGAAGTTGCGAGACGAGCCTTAAGAATTTGAGTCAGTTGCTTACTTTTTTGCGATTCACAGGTTGCAATCATGTCAACGTGTTGTCAACGGTTTTCGCACAGGTAACAAGTGGGTGCCTCGGCGCACGATGAACGCCCCTGCCGGTCCCGGCAGGGGCGTTTGACGGACCGTCGGAGAGCCGTCAGCGAGCGGGAGCGGCGGGGCCCGGCAGCAGCGCCATGCGCTCCTGCTCCTCCGCGACGATCTGCTGTGCCAGCGACTGCTCCGAGATGTCGACCGCGTCGGGCGTGGACCGCGCGACCTCGCTGTGGCGCGCGTACGCGTCGAAGAGCCGCTGCTTCGTGCCCAGCAGCCGCAGCATGCGCTGGTCGACACTGTCGGCGGTCAGCAGCCGGTGCACCTGGACATGCCGTATCTGCCCCATGCGGTGGGCGCGGGCGATGGCCTGGGTCTCCAGCGTGGGTTTGACCTGCGGCTCGCACAGGATGACCACGGACGCGGCTTGCAGATTGAGACCCGTGCCGCCCGACTGGATCTGGCTGAGCAGGACCGCGTGCCCGGACGCCTCGGCGAAGCCGTCGACCAGCTCCTGCCGCCGGGCGGCGGGCACCTGACCACTGAGCGGACCGAAGACGGTGGCCGGCGAGTCGCGGCCGGCGGGCGGGCCGAGCGCCTCCTGCGCCGCCGTCAGCACATCGCGGAAGAAGGAGAAGACGACGACCTTCAGACCGTTCGCCTCGGCCTCGGCGACGAGTTCACGCAGCCGCCGGAGCTTGGCCGACGTGGCGGGATCGGCGTACGCCGCGCGCCGCATCGCCATGAAGTTCCCCGCCGCCACGGCCCGCCGGTAGGCGGCGCGCGCTGCGGGGCTGAACTCCTCCCACTCGTCCACCTGTTGCAGCTCCGGCAGCTCGGTGAGGACGTCCTGCTGATTACGGCGCAGATACGCGGGCGCCACCGCCTTGCGGAAGATCTCGGAGCCGACCGCCGCGTCGCCGTCCCGTATCGCGGGCAGCAGACCGGGTTGCAGATGCCGCACCAGATTGCGGAACTCGCCCACCCGGTTCTCCATGGGCGTACCGGTCAGGAACAGGACACGGTCCGTGCGCGACGCCCAGCCCTCCACCGTCCGCGAGCGCCGGGTCTCGGGATTCTTCACATAGTGCGCCTCGTCCACGACGAGCATGCCGACCGGCACGTCGTCCGGGACGCTGAGGGAGCCGAGCAGGTCGTACGTCGTGACCGCCACGTCCCCGTGCCGTGTCCACTGCCCGAGGGCCACCGACCGGTCCTGGCCGTGCACCCGGTACGCCCGCAGCGTGCTGCGCGACTCGATCTCCCGGATCCAGTTGATGACGACGCTGGCCGGGCAGACCACCAGGAAGTGCGTACGGCCTTCGGCCTTGAGATGCGCGAGGGCCGCGATGGCCTGGATGGTCTTGCCCAGCCCCATCTCGTCACCCAGGATCACCCGGCGCTGCGCCAGCGCGAACCGCGCCCCGAACGCCTGATACCCGCGCAGCGACACTCGCCGGTGGGTGTCGTCCAGCCGCTGCGTACGGACGCGTTCGGAGATGTCGCCGGGCAGGAAACCCTCGGCCGCGTCCACGTCCGGTGCGACGTCGGACAGCTCGGTGAGGAGGACCAGATAGTCGGCGGGACGCACCTGGAAGTCGAGCCACGCCTCGTCCGCCGGGGCCACGGGCCGCAGCAGATCCGTGGCCGCCTGGGCGAGCAGCAGCGGAACCTCGCGGGCGGCGGCGTCCCGAAGGAACGCGTCGACCGACCGGACGGCCCGCTGAGCCTGTTGTCTGCGCCGCTTGCCGGTGAGCAGCATGCGCAGCCGGTCACCGGCCGGGCGGGCGGGCGGCAGCAGCGGGGCGAGGTCGGTCTCGATGCGGGCCGCCGCGACGAGGGCGCGGGGGATGTCGGGCCCCGCGTTCACCAGCCGGTTCAATGCGACGACCAGGGCGGTCGCGTGGGGATCGCCGATGTCGCCCGCGTCCAGCCGGACGGCGACGTGGTCCTCCATCGCCTCCGCGAGACGCCGCGCCGCGGCGATGGCGTGACCGGCGCTCTGCGCGCCGATGCCGGGGATGTGGCGCAGCTCGTACGGGGTGGCTGCGAGCACCTTGCCGACGTCCGCGTAACCGGCCTGTTCGAGCGTGCCCAGCCGGAGCCGGCCCTCGGTGACGTCCGCGAGCCGTGACACCGGGATACCTGACAGCTCCTGGCGGACCAGGGCGTCGCGCAGCGGCGTGACGGCGCTCAGGGCACCGCCCCGCGCCTCGGCGTGATCGGCGGTCACCCGGCGCGCGGCGGCGAGCAGGCGGTCGGCCCGGTCGAGCACGGCGCGCGCACCGGCGCCCACCGGCACCGGCTTCTCCTCAGGCCCCGCTCCGTCGCCCATGACGCCCCTCGCGATTCACCACATCCGGATTCACCGCATCCGGTCGATATCGGGTCGATATCCGGTCGTGCGACATGATTCCACGGGGGTACGACATCGCCGGGCGGCCGTTTCCGGCGCGCCCGGCGATATCGGGTCGGTCGAACGCGCGGTCCGGCGGCCGGTGGTGGGCCGTCGCGGACCGTCGTGGTCTCGCGTCCGTCGCGTCCGTCGTGGACTAGGCGGCCATCGTCCAGCGCTGGCCGTCGCCGCCGCCACAGGTGCGCAGTTCAAGCCTCGTACCGTTCGCCGTGCCGCCGGCCGCCGGTGTCAGGCACTTGCCGGATGCGACGCCGACGACACTGCCGTCCGCGTTGACGCGCCACTGCTGATTGGCCGTGCCGCGGCAGTCCCAGATGATGACTGGGGTGCCGTCGGCCGTGGCCGCGCCGCTCGCGTCCAGGCAGCGATCGCCGTACACGCGCAGCTCGTTGGAGGCCGTACGGGCCCACTGCTGGTTCGCCTTGCGGTGGCAGTCGTAGACGATCGTCCGCGCGCCCGAGGTCGTCACGGCGCCGTCGACGTCGAGGCAGCGGCCCGACTGCGCGTTGACGAGGGTGCCCTGACCGGGCTGCCCGAGCGGAACGAGGCTGCCGGGCACCGAGCGCAGCGCGTTGTACCAGACCACCGCCATCTTCGCGTAGCCGGTGGCGTTGGGGTGGACGCCGTCGGCGAGGTCGGCAACCGTCAATGCCTTGTACATGTCAACGAGATGGACGCGGGGACCCTTGCTGTTGACGATGGCGGGCAGCGCCGCGTTGAACGTCTTGACCCGGGCTTCGAGGTCGGGGCTCGACTCCGGTGTGATCGTCGCGACGAACAGCTCGATCTGCGGCTTCTGTTGGAGGATGCGGTCGATGAGGTCGGAGAGCCGGGCCGGGGCGTTCGCCAGGTCGTAGTTCTGGTTGACGTCGTTCGTACCGATCTGGAGCATGATCGTGCGCGGGTCACTCGTGGCGAGCCACCCGTCGATGTTCGAACGGAGCTGGTCGATACGCCAACCCGAGTGGCCCTGATGGTCGTGGTCGCCCAGCTCCGGCGGGCCGTTGAACTGCGAGCCGACGAAGTCGACCGTGTAGCCGCCGGTGGCGAGGTGGTTCCAGAGGTTGATGCGGTAGCCGCCCGGGATGTTGTGCCCGTGGGTGATCGAGTCGCCGAGAGGCATGATCCGGACGCCGCCGTTGGACTCGGCGGGGACGGCGGGCGCGGCGGGTGCCTTCGGCGCGGCGGTGGCGGGGCTCTGTGTGAGTGTCATCAGTGCCGCCGCCAGGGCGAGCACCAGGAGGCCGAGGAGAGCTTGCGCACGGCGTGAGGCAGTTCTTCGCAAGGCAGGTCCTTCCTACGGGCCGCCGGGGAATGGGGGGTGCGCGGGGTGCGTCCGATGGTGCGTGCGCGCGTGGAGGGAGGTGCGGGGGGAGAGTGGCGGCCATGTTGTAGATACCACCGGTCGGTGCCTGCGGCGAGGGATTGCGCAACGGTGTTGGCAAATTGGCGCTGTTCCGGCCATGGCCCGACGGCCTTTTGGCCAGGAGTACGCGCGAGACCGACCCTCTGCCGGGCCGGCCCTCGGGGCCTTCGGCGGTCAGCCCTCGTACAGCAGCCGGCGCAGGAAATTGTTCGTGAACTTGCCCGCCGGGTCGAGCGAGTCGCGCAGCTTCAGGAAGTCCGTCATACGCGGATAGCGGCCACGAAGCTCGGCCGGTTCCGTCGTGAACACCTTGCCCCAGTGCGGCCGTGCCTCCAGACCGTCGAGCGCCGCCTCGAGCCGGGCGATCACCGGCACCACCGACGCCGTGTCCTTGACCCAGGTGAAGTGCAGCGCGACCGTGTCCCGGCCCTCGGCCGGGCTCAGCCACAGCTCGTCGGCGGCCACCGTGCGCACCTCGCAGACCTGGAGCACGGGCGCCAGCACCGGCCCCAGCGCGGCCACCGCCCGCAGCGCTGCGACGGCGTGCCGGCGCGGGAGAAGGTATTCGGACTGCAACTCCTCGCCGTTGCTGGGCGTGAACTCCGCCCGGAAGTGCGGCAGTCGGGCGTGCCACGGCCCCGGCACCCCGCCCTGCTCCGTGCAGTGGACCGCGGACATGCCGGGCACGGGGTGCATGGGCCCGTCGGCCGGCCCCGCCCACGGGAAGTCGGGCCCGGTGGAATCGAGGTCCGAGTCGTCGAGGCACTTCAGCCAGACCTGACCGAAGCGCGGCGCGCTCCAGTCCGTGAACAGGCTCACGCTGTACGCCGCCGAGGTGATCGCGTCGAAGTGCTCCGCCAGCACGTCCAGCGACAGCCCGGTCCGGACGAACTGCCGTACGTCGAAGGCCGGAACCAGATCCAGGGTGAGCGAGGTGACCACGCCGAGGGCGCCGAGCGCCACCACGGAACCGGCGAAGCGTTCACCGTCCCGCTCCCGCTCCAGCGTCAGCGAGTCGCCGTCCGCGGTGATCAGCTCCACGGCGCGTACGGCGGTCGCGAGCGAACCGGACGTGTCGCCGGAGCCGTGCGTGCCGGTGGCGACCGACCCCGCCACCG
>NZ_MDCR01000087.1 GCF_001723055.1 Streptomyces niveus | reverse complement strand
CCTGGGGAGTCTTCTCCATGGACGCCAGTCTGCCGGTCCCGGCGGGACCATGCCTGACGAAACAATGACGGAGGTCCGCCGGCCCTGGCTTCCGGGCCCCGGTGGTGTTCGAATCGAGAGGTGACCACTCCAGACACCGAGCCGGAGGGCACGCCCGTCGGGCGGCGCCTGGTGCTCTCCATGCTCGGCCTCGGCGCGGCGGGCGTCGTCACCGCGCCGTACCTCCAGCGCGGGCTCGAATCCTTCCTCGGCGCGGTGTCCGACAGCGACCCGACGGGGCTGACCGGGCTGCTGCCCAACGGGGGCGGGTTCCGCTACTACTCGGTGGCCGCCTCCGTACCCCGCAAGGGCCCCGAGGACTACCGGCTGACGGTGGACGGTCTGGTCGACCGGCCCGCCACGTACACGCTCGACGCCCTGCGGAAACTGCCGCAGACCCGGATGGTCCGGGACGTCCAGTGCGTCACCGGCTGGCGGGTGCCGGAAACACCGTTCGAGGGAGTACGGCTGTCGCGGATCCTGGACGCCGCGGGAGTGCGGCCCGACGCCAAGGCCGTGCGCTTCACCTGCTTCGACGGCACGTACAGCGAGAGCCTGACCATGGAGCAGGCCAGGCGGCCCGACGTGCTGGTGGCGCTGCGGATGCGGGACAAGCCGGTCGAGCACGCGCACGGCGGTCCGGTACGGCTCTACGTGGCGCCCATGTACTTCTACAAATCGGCGAAATGGCTCTCCGGGATCTCCGTCACCCCCGACGTCCGCCCCGGCTACTGGGAGGAGCGCGGCTATGACGTCGACGCCTGGGTCGGGCGGTCCAACGGCCGCACCGACGCCCCGACCGTCTGACCGGCCGGCGGCGCCGCCCACCCGGCTGCGGCGGCGGTTCAGCCGCGCCGAGCGGCTGGTCCACCGCGCGACCGGTGCCCTGATGCTGCTGTGCGTCGCGACGGCGGCCTGTCTGTACGTACCCCAGCTCGCCGAACTCGTGGGCCGCCGCTATCTGGTGGTCACCGTGCACCAGTGGTCGGGGCTGCTGCTGCCCGCGCCGTTCCTGGTGGGGTTGGCGTCCCCGGCGTTCCGCGCCGATCTGCGGCGGCTGAACCGCTTCGCGCCGCACGACAAGGAGTGGCTGCGGGCGGTACGGAGGCGCGACTTCCGGCCGGAGTCGCGGCCCGCGGGCAAGTTCAACGCGGGGCAGAAGCTGTACGGCGGCTGGATCGCCGGAGCCGTACTGGTCATGCTCGCGACGGGCCTGATGATGTGGTTCACCTGGCTGACGCCGCTGGTGTGGCGTACGAGCGCCACCTTCGTGCACGACTGGCTGTCGCTGGCCGTGGGCCTGGTGCTCGTCGGGCACATCGGGATGGCGTTCGCCGACCCGGAGGCCCGGCGCGGCATGCGGACCGGGTCCGTGGAACGGCCGTGGGCGGAGCGGGAGCACCCTCTGTGGAAGGAAGAGGAGTGACCCGCCCCGCCCGAAGTGCGCTAGACGATCAGCGAGAGCAGCATCACGAAGCCGAGACCGACGACGGAGATGATCGTCTCCATCACCGACCACGTCTTGATCGTCTGGCCGACGTCCATCCCGAAGTACTCCTTCACCAGCCAGAATCCGGCGTCGTTGACATGGCTGAAGAAGAGCGAACCGGCGCCGATCGCCAGCACCAGCAGCGCGGCGTGCGACGTCGACATGTCGGCGGCGAGCGGGGCCGCGAGACCGGCGGCGGAGATCGTCGCGACGGTCGCCGAGCCGGTCGCCAGCCGGATCGCCACCGCGATCAGCCAGCCCAGCAGCAGGGCCGGGATCGCCCAGTTCTCGGAGAAGTCGAGGATCATCTGGCCGACGCCCGCGTCGATCAGTGTCTGCTTGAAACCGCCGCCGGCGGCGACGATCAGCAGCACGCCCGCGATGGGCCCGAAGGACTTCTCGACGGTCGAGGCGAGCCGGTCCTTGGTGAATCCGGCGGCGCGCCCCAGGGTGAACATGCCGACGAGTACGGCGGCGAGCAGCGCCATCAGCGGGGAGCCGACGACGTCGGCGATCTTCTGGACCTGGTTCTCGGGGTCGTCCACGACGATGTCGACCAGTGCCTTGACCAGCATCAGGACGACCGGCAGCAGGACGGTGGCGACCGTGGCGCCGAAGCTCGGGCGCTTGTCGGTCTCCTCCGAGGGGCGCTTCTCCAGGGTCTGGAGCATCCGCTCGGGCGGCTGGATGTCCACCCAGCGCGCGGCGTAACGGGAGAACAGCGGACCCGCGATGATCACCGTGGGTATGGATATGACCAGGCCCAGCGCCAGCGTGACGCCGAGGTCGGCGCCGATGGCGTCGATCGCGACGAGCGGGCCGGGGTGCGGCGGGATCAGCCCGTGCATGACGGAGAGGCCGGCCAGTGCCGGGATACCGATCCGCATCAGGGAGAAGTTGCCGCGCTTGGCGACCAGCAGCACGACCGGGATCAGCAGCACGATGCCGACCTCGAAGAAGAGCGGCAGCCCGATCACCGAGGCGATGAGGACCATCGCCCAGGGCATGGCACGCCCGCTCGCCCGGCTGAGGATCGTGTCGACTATCTGGTCGGCGCCGCCCGAGTCCGCGAGCAGCTTGCCGAGTATCGCGCCGAGCGCGATCAGCACGCCGACACCCGCGACGGTGGAGCCGAGACCGGCGGAGAAGCTGGTGATCGTGTCGCCGAGTGACGCGCCGGCGAAGGCGCCGAGTGCCAGCGTGCCGATGGTCAGGGCGAGGAAGGCGTGCAGCTTGAACTTGGTGATGAGCAGGACGATGACGGCAATGCCGGCGAGAACGGCGATGCCCAGCTGCGTATTGCCGGCCGAGGTGATCGGTTCTACGGCGTCCGCTGCCAGCGTCTCGACACTGAGACTGGTCACGGTGGTTCCTTAGGTATCGGGGAGTTGGCTTGTCTGTCAGGCGAGTTCGGGTTCGTGGGGGCGGTCGAGTTCTCCCAGCGCGGCGACGCCCCGTTCGGCGATCTCCTCGGGAGTGCCCGCCACGTCGACCGTGACGCCCGCCTCGTCGTCGCCGAGCGGCTGCAACGTGGCGAACTGCGAATCCAGCAGGGCGGTGGGCATGAAGTGCCCCTTGCGGTCGGCCATCCGCCGCTCGATCAGGGCCCGTTCACCGGTGAGATGCAGGAAGACGGCGTCCGGCGCCGCCGCCCGCAGCCGGTCCCGGTAGGCGCGCTTGAGCGCCGAACTGCTGACCACGCCGCCGAGCCCGGCCCGGCCGTGCGCCCAGCGCCCGATCGCGTCGAGCCAGGGCCAGCGGTCGTCGTCGTCCAGCGGGGTGCCCGCGGACATCTTGGCGATGTTCGCCGGAGGGTGGAAGTCGTCGCCCTCGGCGTACGGGACGCCCAGGGCGGCGGCCAGCAGGGGACCGACGGTGGTTTTGCCGGTACCTGCGACGCCCATCACCACGACGACGTGGGGGGTGCTCATGTCATGCCTCGCTGTCTTCATGTGCTCCGCTGCCTCCGCGCTACTGAAACTCATATGTACGACGTATTCAAGGTGTCGTAACCCACACGTCATATTTTTTCTTCACCTGGCCCGCCCCGTAGGCTTCCGTCATGACCACAGAAGGCCGGGGCCTGCATACCCATGTGCTCGACACCCTCGGCCTCGCCATCACCGGGGGCGAGTACCCCGAGGGCGGCGTCGTGCGCACCGACGAGGTCGCGCAGCGCTTCGACGTCTCGCGCACCGTGGTACGGGAAGTGGTCCGCGTCCTGGAATCGATGCACCTCGTCCAGTCGCGGCGCCGCGTCGGCGTGACGGTGCTGCCCGCCCGCGAGTGGAACGTCTACGACCCGCGCGTCATCCGCTGGCGCCTCGCGGGCAACGACCGGCCGCGCCAGTTGCGCTCGCTGACCGTACTGCGCTCCGCGATCGAACCGGTCGCCGCCGGGCTCGCCGCCACCCACGCCACACCCGAGCAGTGCGCCGCCCTCACCGAGCAGGCGCTCGGCATGGTCGCCACCTCGCGCGGTCACCAGCTGGAGGGCTATCTGCGCCACGACATCGCCTTCCACCGGGTGGTTCTCGACGCGTCGGGCAACGAGATGTTCGCGCGGCTCGGCGACGTGGTCGCCGAGGTCCTGACGGGCCGTACGCGGCACGAGGTGATGTTCCACGACCCGGACCCCGCGGCCGTGACCCTGCACGTACGGGTCGCCGAAGCCGTACGGGAGCGGGACGCGGCCCGCGCGGAGGCGCTGACCCGGGAGATCGCCGTCGGCGCGCTCCAGGAACTCGACGTGCTGGCGCCCTGACCAGGGACCGCGACGGTGCGGCGCGGTGTCAGACTTGGCCCTTCGGACTCGATGGAGAGGCAGGTCCTGGCATGTCGCAGCAGGTGCGAGGCGTCGTGGCGCCCGGCAAGAACGAGGCGGTGCGCGTCGAGACGATCGTGATCCCCGATCCCGGCGCCGGCGAGGCCGTGGTGAAGATCCAGGCGTGCGGGGTCTGCCACACCGATCTGCACTACAAGCAGGGCGGGATCAGCGACGACTACCCCTTCCTCCTCGGCCACGAGGCGTCGGGTGTGGTCGAGTCGGTCGGCGCCGGGGTCACCGACGTCGCCCCCGGCGACTTCGTCATCCTCAACTGGCGCGCGGTCTGCGGCAATTGCCGGGCGTGTCTGCGGGGCAGGCCCTGGTACTGCTTCAACACCCACAACGCCACGCAGAAGATGACGCTCCTCGGGGGTACCTCCCTGGCCGGAGGCTCAGGGGGAGGCACCGAGCTGTCCCCGGCGCTCGGCATCGGCGCCTTCGCCGAGAAGACCCTCGTCGCCGCCGGACAGTGCACCAAGGTCGACCCGTCCGTCGCGCCCGCCGTCGCCGGACTGCTCGGCTGCGGCGTCATGGCGGGCATCGGCGCGGCGATCAACACCGGCAACGTCGGCCGGGGCGACACCGTCGCCGTCATCGGCTGCGGCGGAGTCGGCGACGCGGCGATCGTCGGATCCCGCCTCGCGGGCGCGGCGAAGATCATCGCCGTCGACATCGACGACCGCAAACTGACCACGGCGAAGACGATGGGCGCCACCCACACCGTCAACTCCCGCACCACCGACGTCATCGAGGCGGTCCGCGAACTGACCGGGGGCTTCGGGGCCGATGTCGTCATCGAGGCGGTCGGCCGCCCGGAGACGTACAACCAGGCCTTCTACGCACGGGACTTGGCCGGCACCGTCGTCCTGGTCGGGGTCCCCACCCCGGAGATGAAGATCGAACTGCCGCTGCTCGACGTCTTCGGGCGCGGCGGGTCGCTCAAGTCGTCCTGGTACGGCGACTGTCTGCCGTCCCGCGACTTCCCGATGCTGATCGACCTGCACCAGCAGGGCCGTATCGACCTGGCCGCCTTCGTCACCGAGACCGTCGGACTCGGCGACGTGGAGCAGGCCTTCGCCCGGATGCACGAGGGCGACGTGCTGCGTTCGGTCGTGGTGCTCTGATGGCCGCCCGGATCGATCACCTGGTCACCTCGGGCACGTTCTCGCTCGACGGGGGCACCTGGGACGTCGACAACAACGTCTGGATCGTCGGCGACGACACCGAGGCGATCGTCATCGACGCAGCCCACGACGCCACGGCCATCGAGGCGGCGCTCGGCGGCCGTACGCTGCGCGCGATCGTCTGCACCCACGCGCACAACGACCACATCGACGCGGCCCCGGCGCTCGCCGCCGCCACCGGCGCGCCGATCCTGCTGCACCCGGACGATCTGCCGCTGTGGAAGCAGACCCATCCGGACCGGCTGCCGGACGGTGAACTGGCCGACGGCCAGGGCCTGTCGGTGGCCGGCACCACCCTCACCGCGCTGCACACGCCCGGCCACGCGCCCGGCGCGGTGTGTCTGTACGCCCCCGAACTGGCCACCGTCTTCACGGGGGACACGCTCTTCCAGGGCGGGCCGGGCGCCACCGGCCGGTCCTTCTCGCACTTCCCGACGATCATCGAGTCGATCCGTGAGCGGCTGCTGACGCTGCCGCCCGAGACGGTCGTGCGCACCGGGCACGGCGACTCGACCACCATCGGCGACGAGGCGCCGCGGCTGGACGACTGGATCCGCGAGGGCGGCTGAACCGGCCGCGGGGCGGCGAGACGCGGGCAGGGGCCCGGACACACGCGTCATGTGTCCGGGCCCCGCTGATTTCGGCGAGCTGGACGACACGCGGTTCCGCTCCGCTGAGAACGGATGTGTCGCCCGGTTCCGGCCGCTCACCCGAATGGCGTGATGGGGATGCGCGGAGCACAGTGGACAGGGGGATGCGTCACCTCGCTCCGAAGCTCCCTATTCGAGGAAGATGAGTCGGTCATGGCAGTCAAAGAAGCCTCGTCAACAACCATGTCGAACGGCCACCACGGCCACCACGACGTCAAGGGAACGACGACCATCGCGGACTCGGTGGTGGCCTCGATAGCCGGTATCGCGACCCGTGACGCCACCGGCGTCTACGCCATGGGCAGCAGTTTCTCACGGACCCTCGGGGCCGCGCGGGACATGATGGCCCGCTCCGACGACGTGACCCGCGGTGTGCGGGTGGAGGTCGGTGAGAAGCAGACCGCCGTCGATGTCGGCGTGGTCGTGGAGTACGGCTACCCGATCACGCGGACGTCCGACGACATCCGTACAGGCATCGTCGACGCGGTCGAGAGCATGACCGGGCTCGAGGTCGCCGAGGTGAACATCGATGTCCTCGACGTGCACGTGCCGGGCTCGGACGACAGTGAACCGCCCCGGGCGCGATGACGGCAAGGCCCCTCCGCCGGGCAGGCGAAGGGGCCGTCGTACGGTCACCGGAGAAGGGGCCGGCCGGCCGCGTCGCCGGCCGGGCGGGTTCATCGGCTCCTCGCGCTTCAACCCGGCCGAGAGGTCCGTAGAACACGAAATGCCGGTCGGGGTGAAGAACCCGACCGGCATCGCTTCAACTCTGGTGTCCGAGGGGGGACTTGAACCCCCACGCCCGATAAAGGGCACTAGCACCTCAAGCTAGCGCGTCTGCCATTCCGCCACCCGGACAAGGTGTCTGCCGTACGACCAGAGGCCGTTCCGACGTGGAAAACCATAGCAAACATCGGGCACTGCCCGATCCCGCCCCGGTGGGAGGATGGGACGACCACCGGCACCGACAGCGGGAGTGAGCAGCGTGAGCGAGTCGAACACGGGCGGGACGGTCTCGGGCGAGGACGAGGTCGTGGACCTCTGCCGTGACCTGATCCGGATCGACACCAGCAACTACGGAGACCACTCGGGCCCCGGCGAGCGGCTCGCCGCCGAGTACGTGGCTGAGAAACTGGCCGAGGTGGGCCTCGAACCGCGCATCTTCGAGTCCCACAAGGGCCGCGCCTCCACCGTCGCCAGGATCGCCGGCGAGGACCCCTCCAGGCCCGCGCTGCTCATCCACGGCCACACCGACGTCGTCCCCGCCAACGCGGACGACTGGACACACGACCCGTTCGCCGGCGAGATCGCCGACGGCTGCCTCTGGGGACGCGGCGCGGTCGACATGAAGGACATGGACGCCATGACCCTCGCCGTGGTGCGGGACAGGCTCCGCAGCGGCCGCAAGCCCCCGCGCGACATCGTCCTCGCCTTCCTCGCCGACGAGGAGGCCGGCGGCACGTACGGGGCGCGGTACCTGGTCGACAACCACCCCGACCTCTTCGAGGGCGTCACCGAGGCGATCAGCGAGGTCGGCGGCTTCTCCTTCACCGTCAACGAGAACCTGCGCCTGTATCTCGTCGAGACGGCGCAGAAGGGCATGCACTGGATGCGGCTGACCGTGGACGGCACCGCCGGGCACGGCTCGATGACCAACAAGGACAACGCGATCACCGAACTCTGCGAAGCGGTGGCCAGGTTGGGCCGGCACGAGTGGCCGGTGCGGATGACCAAGACCGTACGGTCCTTCCTGGACGAGCTGTCCGACGCGCTGGGCGTCCCGCTCGACCCGGAGGACATGGAGGGCACGCTCGCCACCCTCGGCGGCATCGCCAAGATGATCGGCGCCACCCTGCGCAACTCCGCCGCGCCCACGATGCTCGGCGCCGGCTACAAGGTGAACGTGATCCCCGGCCAGGCGACCGCCCACGTCGACGGCCGCTTCCTGCCCGGCTACGAGGAGGAGTTCCTCGCCGACATCGACCGGATCCTCGGCCCGCGCGTCAAGCGCGAGGACGTGCACGGCGACAAGGCGCTGGAGACCAGCTTCGACGGCCGGCTCGTGGACGCCATGCAGACCGCGCTCGTCGCGGAGGACCCGATCGCGCGGGCGGTCCCGTACATGCTCTCCGGCGGCACGGACGCCAAGTCCTTCGACGACCTGGGCATCCGCGGATTCGGCTTCGCCCCGCTCAAGCTCCCGCCGGAGCTGGACTTCGCGGGGATGTTCCACGGCGTGGACGAGCGGGTGCCCCTGGACGGCCTGAAGTTCGGCGTACGGGTGCTGGACCGCTTCATCGACGCCAGCTGACCCGACCGGGACAATATTCGCCAGCGCGTACGTACTTGACTGAAAAGAGTGAATGCGACCATACGCTCGTAGCCTCATCAGCCCCTCCTCGTTACAGGTGTGCGGTCCGAAGTTGGGACCGTATTTGCCAACGAGGAGGAATTCATGATCAAGAAGGTCGTCGCCGCTGCGGCTGCCACCGGCAGTCTCGTGCTCGCGGGCGCGGGCATGGCCGTTGCCGACTCCGGTGCCCAGGGTGCCGCTGTCGGGTCTCCCGGTGTGCTCTCGGGCAACGTCGTCCAGGTGCCCGTCCACATTCCGGTGAATGTGTGCGGCAACACCATCTCCGTGATCGGGCTGCTGAACCCCGCCTTTGGCAACACCTGCGTCAACGCGTGACGTTGTCACTCAACCCGTAAGGGTCTGAGCCCAGCGGCCCCGGATCGCACGCCATGCGCTCCGGGGCCGCCGGGCTTCACGCCCCAGGCGACGTGCCGGGGGTATCCGGTAGGCAGAAGGCAGGAACTAGCTATGAGACAGGTCACGCGCAAAGGCCTGATCACTGTGGCGGCGGCCGGCGGCGTACTCGCCCTCGGCGGCGGCTACGCGCAAGCGGACTCGGGTGCCGACGGAACGGCGGCGAACTCCCCGGGCGTGCTGTCCGGGAACAACGTCCAGGTCCCCGTGCACGTCCCGGTCAACGTCTGCGGCAACACCGCCAACGTCGTCGGAGTGCTGAACCCCGCCATGGGCAACCGCTGCGCGAACACGTCCGACGGTGCCGGCGGATCGCACGGCGGTTCGCACGGCGGCAAGGAGCACACCGACGCTCCGGGCAAGGGCGGCTCGCACGCCGGGGGCGGCACCGGCAACTCACCGGGTGTCGGCTCCG
Organism: Streptomyces niveus; assembly: GCF_001723055.1. Taxonomy (GTDB): domain Bacteria; phylum Actinomycetota; class Actinomycetes; order Streptomycetales; family Streptomycetaceae; genus Streptomyces; species Streptomyces niveus. Next base: position 1,408 of record NZ_MDCR01000087.1, on the reverse strand, counting down.
GCAATGTGATCGAGGTGCCGATCGACGTCCCCGTGAATGTCTGCGGGAACAGCGTCGACGTCGTCGGGGCACTGAACCCCACCATGGGCAACGGCTGCGAGAACGCGGACACCCCCGCGCCGCCGACCGAGCACAAGCCCGAGACCCCGGGCACACCCAAGCCCCCCACGGAGCGCGCCGTCCCGCCGTCGCCCACCACCCCGAACACCCCGGAGGCGCAGGCCGTCGCCCCGCCGGCCCCCGCCCCCAAGGGCACCGAGGCACTGGCCCGGACCGGGTCGGACGGACTCGGACTGGTGATCCCGGCCGGCGCCGCCCTGCTCCTCGCGGGCGGCATCATCTACCGCCGCGCCCGCGCCGCCGCGTAGGGACCACGGGCACGGCCGTACGGTGACGGCCACGGGGCGGGCTCCGCACAGCGGGGACCCGCCCCGTCGCCGTCACCAGGTGGCGCGCACCTGACGGATGATGCGCCGGCGCAGCCGCACTCTGCGACTGCCGTCCCGATGCAGGCTCAGTCGGTCCATTTCCCAGTGTCCGTACTCGGCGTGGTCGGTCAGCAGGCGGGTCGCGTCGCTGCGGGACACCCCGCGCGGCACGTACACGTCGACAAATTCGTATTCCGGCATCGCATCTATTGTGCGGGCAGAGGCCCGGTACGGATAGCGTCTGCTCTATGTCTGATGCTGCGCAGCCCACGGCTGCCGAGGTACGTGCCGCCGCCGAGGCGGTCAAGGTCGCGCTGGACCGTCACCTCGCGGCGGTCGAACGCCGCACCGGGGAGGACGACCCGGCGGTTTCGGAAGCGTTCAACGCCCTCGCCACCGCGGCGGAGGCCTACGACGAGCGGCTCTACGACCTCTACGACGAGGTCACCCCCTTCGAGATCCCCGGTACGGACGACTCCCTGCCGCCGTACACGGGCCCGGAGGAGCCGAACGCGCTCAGCGTGCTCATCCGCCGCGACTACGCGGTGGCGGAGCCGCGGAGACTGCTCGCTCAGGCACAGCGCATCGCCGATGTCGACGGGGACGCCGAGACCGTGGCGGTCGTCGGCGCCAGCGTGCACGCCGCTGTCGGCGTGCTCTTCGGCGAGTACGAACCGGACGAGATCGCGTCCCGGCACAAGGAGTTCGGCCTGGAGGAGGGGGACTCGACGCTCTGGGTGTCGGCCACCGACGACCTCCCGGAGCCCGGCGAATGGCTCGGCGCCCCCTTCGAACAGGCCGACCCGCAACAGGTGGTCTGCCGTTTCGACGTCAGCTCGGTCTTCGACGAGGACGACTTCGACGGCCGGCGGGACCTGGAAGAACAAGACGCCTGACCCACCCCGACCCGCCCGCACCCCTGCGGGCGGGTCCCCGTCCCCACAACTTCGAAGGCAGCGTCTAGGGCGTGTCCGCGAAGT
>NZ_MDCR01000086.1 GCF_001723055.1 Streptomyces niveus | reverse complement strand
GCCGGGGCGCCGGATCTCCGTCCCCACCGACACCAACACGAAGAGCTCCCGGCCCGGACGAATCCGAACTGGGAGCTCTTTCTGGTCTGGTCTGGTGTCCGAGGGGGGACTTGAACCCCCACGCCCGATAAAGGGCACTAGCACCTCAAGCTAGCGCGTCTGCCATTCCGCCACCCGGACGAGTGGTCGAACCTCGGCGTTTCCGCCGGGCGACACAGTGAACGATACCAGGGCTCGGGGGTGCTCTTCACCCACATATCCCATGGTCGGGGGCGCACCGGGGCGGGTGCGGCCGGGTCGGCGCGGCCCCGTACGCTCCTGCTCGGCGAGCAGGAGCGTACGGGGCCGCCGGCCCGGCTGCGCCGGCGGCTACGCCTTCGCCTTCGGGTCCTGCGAGATTCGGACCATGTTGCCCGAGGGGTCGCGGAACGCGCAGTCGCGCGGGCCCCAGGGCTGGTCCATGGGCTCCTGGAGCACCTCGGCGCCGGACGCCCGTACCGTCTCGAAGGTCGCGTCGACGTCGTCGGTGCGGAAGATGAGCTGACCCAGGACACCCTTGGTGAGCAGTTCCTGGAGGGCGTCGCCGTCGGCCTGGGAGCGGCCGGCGTGCGGTTCGGAGAGCACGATCTCAAGGCCCGGCTGGGTCGGGCTGCCGATGGTGACCCAGCGGTAGTCGCCCGATGAGACGTCGTTGCGCACCTCGAAACCGAGGGCGTCGCGGTAGAAGGCCAGCGACTCGTCGGGGTCGTTGACGGTGACGTGGCAGTACTGGAGTGCGATGGTCATACGGACAACGCTAGGCCGCCGTTTCGCCGCCCGCTTCTCGAATCCTGCTCGGTCCGTCCCTGGTCGGACGGGTACGTACCTTAGCCACGCACTCGGGCATCGCCGTGACCGCGCCGTGCTCGCGGAGGGCGTACGCGCTGGGCGACTCCCCCATGATCTCGGTGAACCGGGAGCTGAACGAGCCGAGCGACGTACAGCCCACCGCCATGCACGCGTCGGTCACGCTCGTACCCGCGCGCAGCAGGGCCATCGCCCGCTCGATGCGGCGGGTCATGAGATAGCTGTACGGCGTCTCGCCGTAGGCCGCGCGGAACTGCCTCGAGAAGTGCGCCGGTGACATCAGCGCGTGCTGCGCCATCGTGGGCACGTCCAGCGGACGCGCGTACTCGCGGTCGATCAGGTCCCGGGCCCTACGCAGGTGAGCGAGGTTGGCGAGATCGTTCGGGTCCATGCGTACGAGGATAGAGCCTGCCCCGAGCTGGAGGAATGGGGAGGAATCGGCTGAGGAGGGGTCCGGGCGACCTCAGCCGATTCCGGTTCAGGGATTGAGCGGCCCCGGGGTCACGGCATCAGGTGGTAGTCCGGGAAGTTGCCCGGCGGGCGCTCCCCCGGCGGGCCGGTGGTGACGGCCTTGACCAGCAGTTCGCCGCCGACGAAGGCGCCACGCCAGGAGTGTCCGAAGCCGCCGAACAGCTCGTCGCGGTCGCCGCGCGAGCGCGGCCGGCCGTGACCGACCTTGAACGCGCGGATCTGGGGTGCCAGCCGCGCGTACGTCGCCGGGTCGTCGGTCGCCAGCGTCGCGACGAGCGCGCCGTTGGAGGCGTTCATCGCGGCGAGGAGTTCCGCCTCGGTATCGACCAGGACGATCGTGTCGACCGGGCCGAACGGCTCCGCGTGGTGCAGCGGGGAGGACGGGGGCGGGTTCAGCAGAGTGACCGGCGCGAGGTACGCGGAGGTGTCCTGGCCGGGCAGGAAGCGCCCGTCCGCGAGCGAACCGTGGTGGACGGGGACCGCGCCGCGGTCGATGGCCTCGGCCACCTGGTCGTCCAGTTCCTTGGCCTTGGCCGCGTTGATGAGGGGGCCGAAGTCCAGCTCGGGCAGCGGGTCGTCGGGGTGCTCGACGGCCAGGGGGTGGCCGAGGCGGATGGAACGCACGGCGGGCAGATAGGCCGCGAGGAAGTCCGCGAAGAGCGAGCGCTGGACGACGAAGCGGGGGTAGGCGGTGCACCGCTGCTTGCCGTAGTCGAAGAGCTTGGGGATGACGTCGGTCAGGGCGTCCCAGTCGGTGTGGTTCCAGACGCCCCAGGTGTTGAGTCCCTCCTGTTCGAGGATGTGGCGCTTGCCGTGGTCGGCGACGGTGGTGGCGATCCGGGCGCCGGTGTCGCGACCGCCGACGAAGGAGACGCAGCCGATCTCCGGGGAGCGGACGAGCGCCTCGGAGAGTTCGCCGCCGCTGCCGCTGACCAGGGTGAT
>NZ_MDCR01000085.1 GCF_001723055.1 Streptomyces niveus | reverse complement strand
GCCATCACCCGAGGCCCGGCCGGATGCTGTGGAGGCTGGTGGCCGGGCCTCGGGTGATGGCGGGTCAGATTCGGTTGAGTTCGAGGGAGAAGAAGACGACGTTCGCCCGGTGCAGCCTGGGGGCCGAAGCCGTCAGCTCCGCGTAGAGCGCGTTGAACGCGTCCACGCGAGTGGCCCCGGCGGGCGGGGTGTAACTGCCGCTGGACGTGGCCGAAGCAAGACCCGGCTTCTCCACCGTCAGGACGAAGAAATGGCTGCCCTGCGACCGGGCGTGCGGCTGACTGGTCACGATGAATCTCCTGGATGGTCGGGGCGTTCAGGCGGCGCGCTGCTCAGTTGGGGTAGGCGCAGGGGACGCACATGCCGAGCGACCGCGGGATGCAGTACCCGGCGTCGGTGCGGCAGTTGGGGCAGGTTCGGCGGGCGAGCATCGCCTTGGCCACGGCGGACCACTTGGCCGGTGTCATGGGGCGTACGGGCTTGGCCGCGTCGAGGCGGTAGAGGTAGGCGACCGCGACACCGCCTTTGCGGCGGCGCGAGCGGCGCATCACCTGTGCCGCGATCTCCTGCCCGCCGGGACGGAGCCCGCGGGCCCGTAACTGCCGGCGGGTGGCGTAGCCGTCCGGGGCGTACTTCCAGGGGAACGTCGGTATGCCGTGGCGGGCGCAGGAAGGGTCGTAGCACTTGCCGAACGTCGGGGACATCAGGCCACCGCCGACTGTGTCGTGTCGCGCAGGTCCTGGTAGCGGGCGGAGACCCAACCGACCGACCAGCCGCACAGCTCGGCGGCGGACCGTACCGGCAGCCCTTCATCGAACGCGGCCCGGACGATCTGCCGGGCGTGGTCCTCGGGGAGCTTCACCGCGGTCGGGCCGAAGGAGAGGAGAGCGGCGCGTTCACGCGCGGCCCGCTCCTCACGCTCAAGCTGTTCACGCGCGGCAACGGTTTCCCGCTCCCGGCGCTCGTTTTCGCGGCGTTCGCGGGCTTCGTGTTCGAGGCGTTCACGCTCCCGCTGCTGCTGTTCACGCTCGCGTTCACGGCGTTCACGGGCCTCGCGCTCCGCCTGCTCGCGAGCCTGGTTCTGCTCGCGTTCCTCACGCCGCGCGGCCTCTTCCCGCTCGGTCTGTTCACGGGCCAGCCGCGCCTCGTGCTCGCGCTGCTCACGCACCAGCTGGGCGGCGTGGTCGCGTTCCTCGCGGGCCCGCCGCTCGTCAGCCTCACGCCGCTCGGTGGCGGCCTGCTCGCGCTCGGTCTGCTCGGCTTTCTGCCGGGCTTCCTGCGCGGTCAGGGCGGCGGTGATGGCGCGCCGGTAGGCGAGTCCGGTCTCCGCGGTGACGATCAGCAGCAGCGGGGCGACCGCGTGCACTGCCACGCCCACCAGGTCTTTCTTCAGGGCGGAGTCGGCGACGTTGAGTGCGAGGGTCATGCAGCCGGTCATCCATCGCAGCACGATGGGCCACCGGCCGCCGTGGCCGCCCAGGCGGGCGAGTACGGCGTCGAGGCGGACCACGATGACGACCGCGGCGTCGACCACGAGCGGCAGGATCGGCGCGGTCCATGCCCACTCGGCCGGCGTGTGCTTGGCCATCAGCGGGGTCACGGTGAGGATCGAGTAGAGCATCGCGCCGCAGACGATCAGCCACGTCCCGACCGACAACGCGCGCTCCGCTGAACGGATATGAACACTGTTCACCCCGCCACCTCCCGCACCCCGAGCACGGCCACCGGCCGCGCCGAACCCTCTGCCGAGACCGGTTCCGGTACGGCCAGCACCGGTAGTTCGAGCTTCGCGAAGCCCGTCAGGTGAACACGGGCCCCGGCGAACGTCGTGTGGCCCTCAAGCCAGAACGTCCCGGCGTCGCCGTGCCAGGCCACCGCGTCCGGGCTAATGACCAGCGCGTACCGCCACGCCTCGAACGCGGGCAGGTCGTGATGGAGCGAGAGGTTCAGCAGGTCCGGGTGGATCGGCGACACCCGCACATCCACCGCCGGGAGGCCCGGAAACTCGACCGCCAGCATGCGCAGCGCCCGCAGGGGCACGGACAGATCGGCGAGTGAGAGAGCGTTCATGCCGCGGCCCTCTTCCCCGCACGCACCCGGCGGGCCACGCGCGGCAGGGTGACGACGTTGAACAGGTCCGGCGCCAGCGCCTCGACCGTCTCCGCGGCAACCGTGCTCGCACGGTCCACCAGAGACGGGTCGTCCGCGAGGATGTCTCGCGCCGCGTCCTCGCGGGCGGCCCGCTCCATCTCGCTCTCACCCTCGACACCCAGCCACAACTCCAGCGGCGTACCCAGGGCCAGCTCAACGAACTCATCAGCCGTAACGGCCGTATGACCAGCAACGATGACTCTCATGGGTCGAACTCCTCATCAGGTGGGAACGGCCCGAAGAACGGTCCGGCGGTGCAACGCCGGACCGTTCGCCGTTCGCGGATGGAGTGCCCCGACCGGGAGTCGAACCCGGCCTACGACCATCAGGGCGATACAACGTGTGGAGTGCGCGGGCCTGAGCCGCGCCGGCCACCTTGTGCGAGAGGTGGCAGCCCGTCGTACGCGATATGGATCTGCGCCTCAGTCCCGCTCTCCCGAGGAATCGCCTTCTCGGTCTCATCGCGCGGCGTGCCCACCTTCGGGGCAGATCCGTTCTTTTGAGTCGCCCCTCCCTAAGGAGGACTCGACTGGTCTCCACTCGCCCCGACCGGTGAAGTCACGGCCGTCAGAACACGGTGGATCACGCTGTGGAGTTGTTGACCGGTTCGCCGTCCGAGGACCGCAAACCAATGCAGTACCTCTATTACAGGTATCGCATGAAGTTCCGTCAAGTACGCCGGCGGAACTTCCCGCTTTCGCGCCGGGACTTCCTGGCGCACCATCAGAATCACCCCAGGCCAGGGGCGATGGTTACCCCCCCGATGGACACCTTGGGTCGATCTGGCTACCGTCAAGAGATCCCAAGACGTCCCTCCGGGGGTGGAGATGCCCAACGAACGCTTGCGGTCAGCGCTCTTAGCTCAGGGGCTGACCGTGCAACAACTCGCAGAGGCGATCGAGGTCAACCCCAAGACGGTTGAGCGCTGGATCACGCAAGGGAAGGTGCCGTACCGGCGCCACCAGTACGCCACCGCGTCCATGCTCAAAGTCGACGTCACGACGCTGTGGGAGGACGCCCGCGCGGTCGATACCTCTGCGGACCTGAGCCGGGCGGAAATCCTCACTGTCTACCCTCACCGTCACATGGTCCCCGCCGACTTGTGGCGGGAGATGTACGGGCGTGCGTCGCGCCGGATCGACGCACTCGTGTACGCCGGACTGTGGCTGTCCGAGGATCCGCAGTTCCTCGCCCTTCTCCGGATGAAGTCGGAGGCAGGCGCGCAGGTTCGTCTCATGCTCGGGGATCCCGGCTGCGTTGCTGTCCAGCAGCGCGGCATAGACGAGGGTCACCGCATCATGGATGGGAAGATCCGCAACGCTCTGGTGAACTACCTGCCCCTCTTCTCAACTCACCCTGACATCGGTTTCCGGCTCCACGATGCGACGCTCTATAACTCGCTCTTCCGGGCCGACGACGAGATGTTGGTCAACACGCACGTCTACGGCATCGGCGCGTACATGGCGCCCGTCCTGCACCTGCGGAGACTCCCCGGCGGCGGTCTCTTCGACACGTACGCGAATAGCATCGAGCAGACCTGGACAGGCGGTCGCCAGGTAACGGAGCACGACATCACAGGAGCCTGAGCATGGGACGTATCGACTACCTTCACGACCCTGACGCCCCGCCGGCGAACTCGGTCGTACCGTCCGTCGTCGCTTTCGTCCAGAACCAGGCGGGTCAGGTGTTGATGATCCAGCGTTCGGACAACGGCCGGTGGGCACTGCCCGGCGGCGGGCACGACGTCGGCGAGTCCATCAGTGACACCGTGGTGCGCGAGGTGTGGGAAGAGACAGGCATCGAAGCCGAAGTTGACGGGATGTCGGGGATCTACACCGACCCCGGTCACGTGATGCTCTACGACGACGGCGAGGCACGACAGCAGTTCAGCATTTGCTTCCGTGCACGACCGGTCGGCGGCGAGATCCGTACGAGCGACGAGACGACTCAAGTCCGCTGGGTGGACCCGGCGGACCTGGACTCGTACGACGTCCACCCCACCATGCGGCTCCGCATCGAGCACGCGATGGAGCAGGGGCGGACGTCCCCTTACATCGGCTGACGCTGGACAGCGGCCAGGCGTTCGAGGACGCGCGCCGTGCTGGCGAGGATCTCAGGTTCAGCACGGCGGATGAACGTCCCGATCAGGCTGTCGGGACCGTAGCGTCCGGCGATCTCGTTAACCCGGTCCACGGGGTTCGTCGGCGTCCCGTCCGGCGTCGTGTTCATGTCGCAGTAGCAGAGTGCGTCGGCGAGGTGCGGGAGCTCCCGCGGGAACTCTTCTTCAAGCTCGTCGCGCATCCCACGCGCTTCCGCTTCCATCCAGGCGCATGAGTGGTGCGCGACCAGCCGCACAAGACGCCCATCGGCTTGGGCCACGTCGCGCAAGTAACGGGCGCCGTCGAGCGGGTGAAAGCCAGTCTTAGCGAGGTCGGGCGAATACCCGATGTCGTGGAGAACTGCGGCAGCCTCCATCAAGTCCGCATCGGCACCGAGGATCGGGGCCAGCGACCGGGACCGTTCTGCCACCCCCTGAGAATGGGCCCAACGGCGCGGCAACGGTTCGGACAGCAGGGATTCAGCAATCGGGTAAGCCCACTCGACCAGTCCGGTAGTACTCAAGATGGGGAACTCTCCTGTCCACTCGGCAGCGCTCGTACAGTCCGCACCTTGCCTTGCCTGCCCTCTGACAGCAGGCCAGCGGCTTCCAGCTTGTCCAGTGCCTTACCGACCGTCGGTCTGGATACGCCGAAGCGGGTGCTGAGGGCTGATGCGCTTGGGAACGGATCTCCCACCCCGAGCTCGTCTATCGAGATCACGTCAGCAATCCGTTCAGCCAACGACCTACGGTCCGTACGCTCTCCCGCCCTGATGACTCGCCAGCGCCCACCTGGAGCCGGTTCAGCGAGCCCCTGATCTTTGAGCACACCGAACGCCCGAAGCGCTACCCCACGAGAGATGCCGTGATCGCTCGTGAGATCGCGCAAGGAAGGAAGCTCCACTATCCGTGGGTCAGCCGCAATCTGAGCCTTTAGCGCGTCTGCGATCTTCAGGAACGTCCCCCGTGGGCTTGCCTGCTGTGCCACCTGCTCTCCCCTCATCGCACTTGGGTCTGTACCCGTCAACGTATGGCTATAGCAACACCTGAGCCTCGCACGACGGGTCGGCTCAGTTCGCAGACTCCAGCGGCAGCGGGGACGCTGGAAGCCGTCGATGGCCCCAAGTCTCGTGGACTTCCACAGGTCGCCCTCCAATGTCGTTGCTCGCCAGTATCGTTGGGGCTCGAATCACCTGTAGTGACGGTTCCATAACAGAACATCAAGGGGGCGTCGTGGCTCAGTCACCGATCACATGGCTCAATGAGTTGACCACGCTGTACACACCAACTACTTCACAGTTCGACGCTGCACGGCGGCATCGGGGGTCCATTGAGTCACGCCTTGACGCCACCCTGGGCCTGCATGAGATGTTCGAGATTGGTTCACTAAAACACGGAACTGGTGTATGGAATTACAGTGACGCCGATTATTTGGTATCCCTTAAAGGAATCCAACCAGGCTCACCATGGACGATGTTGAACAAAGCTAAAGATACCCTCAAGGAACGATTCCCGACGTCAGAGATCGTGATCCGCCGACCGGCCGTAGTATGTCGATTCTCAGACGCTGACGTGGAAGTTGTTCCAGCATATCCGGCACCTGCCGGTTATTGGATCGCTGATCCTTCAGACGGGTGGATGAAGACATTCCCGAAGGATCACAACCGGTACGTAAACGATGTCAACAAAAAACACGACGGTGCGGCAAAACGACTGGCGCGGCGAGTCAAGATTTGGAAGTACAAGCGAAACGTACCAGTGTCCTCCTGCTATCTGGAGATGAGGACAGCTAAGCATCTCGACGGTGAGGACACGTACTCCCCTCTTTGGGACTTGTACCTCACACTCAGAAAGATGCATGACGTCGAACTAGCATCGATGAACGACCCAACAGGACTGGGATCGCGATTCGGCGCGTGCTCCTCCGAATCGAATCGTCAGGATGCTATGTCAAAGCTTGGCAGGGCTGTTTCCCGCGCACAAAAAGCCAAGGACTTCGCCCATGAAGGCGACAACGAAAGTGCCATTGATCAGCTCAAGCTTCTCTTCAATCAGTAGATATATCTTAGTGTTTACGCTACAGATGCGGCTGCGCAAATGACGACAGGGCCACAACCGGACTACACACCACCTTCGAGCGCGCACATGCAGGCGCGACAGAACCAAGATGACGCTTTGCGGTTCCTCATCGCGCAGCGTCGCCTTTACTCAAAAGCGAAGAGATGGCTGGCGCTTCGCTGGTTCGGGATGCTGATTATCGGGCTCGGCGCTCCTGTCATCTCCGTCATTTGGCCGGACCTCGCAGTAGTATCCGGCGCGATTGCAGGGCTGTGGATCTTTCTAGGGCAGAGCGTATTGATCAATGCCCAATCAATTGGCGTCACCAAGGCTGCAACCGTCCAAGAGCAATTCGACTTCTACGTCTTCGGAATGCCGACCAGCGTTGACAGGTCGGCACTACCGTCAATCGAGGAAATCTCCGAGGTTGCAGGGCCTGACCCAGAGCTTAGGCGAATCGCTACTGACGAGAAGCTCTTGGATTGGTATCCGATCGACCCCAGTGATCCTGAGATTTTGACGGTTGCTATCTCGCAGCGGGCCAACGCGTCTTATTCAGACAGACTGCTGCGTTCAACAGCAATTGTCTGGGTATCACTAACTGTTGCTTGGGGCCTCACGCTCATCGTGGCAACTGTTTCGGTTAAGCTTTCGCTTATCACGTTCCTAGTTGGTGTCGCACTTCCAGTAATGCCATCGTTCCTTGACGTCATCCGATATATTTTCGGAATCCGGCGTGCCGCGCGAGACCGGAGAGATCTTACACGTTCTATCGAAAGTCGCATGCGAACCGACGCAAATTCGATTGAAGGTAACGACCTGCTCGTCTGGCAGGAAAGTATGTACGACCTACGGCGCTCAACACCTCTCGTACCGGATCTGATTTACAAGATGAAGCGTGCGGTCAATGAACGGGTGATGAAAACAGCCGCTTCGCAACTGCGCCAGCAGGCGGGCAGGTCCGATAGCAGCACCTGAGATCGAGTCTTCTAGTCCTGATGCCGGACGGCTCGTTGTCCTGGTCTTTGTCCAGTCCGTCAGCGAACACCACCGTTCGCCTTCGTACGCGCACCCTGCCTGACGTGCCTGCCGGACCCTCCCAGACGCCCCCGAACGGCCATGCGCACAGTTGGAAAGCGTGTTGGGGGCAACCCGGCGGGGCACATCTCGCGGGAGCTACCTCAGCAAGCCTCGACCCCTCGTGGTTGCCTGAGAGGCTGCCGTCATGGCGGGACGACATCACGGGAGCATGAGGCTTCGCTGTCCGTGCCTCGCGATACGCTGCATGGTCGCCGGCGAGCGCCAGTCAGAGCGGGCAACCGGGCTCACCGAGCTCGGAGCAGCATCGCCCCGTTACGACACATCTGGAGACCCGAGTGCAGCCCACCAAAATCGTGGACCTTTTCGCCGGCCCTGGCGGACTCGACGTGGCAGCGGAGAAGCTCGGTGTCCCCACGGTGGGGGTCGAATGGGACTCGGCCGCATGCACCACCCGCCGTGCCGCGGGTCTGGAGACCGCCGAGGGTGACGTTCGCCTCTTTGGGCCCTCCGATTTCCGCGAGGCCGATGTATTGGCTGGCGGGCCTCCCTGTCAGACGTTCACGGTCGCGGGAACTGGCGTCGGCCGCAGGGCCCTTGACGACGTTCTGAGGTTTGTGGAACGGCTGGTTGCCCGAGAGGACCGCGAGGAGATCGAGAAGGACCTCACCAAACTGGACGACGAGCGGACGGGACTCGTCCTGCAACCTCTCATGTGGGCGCTCGACGCTATCGACAAACTCGAACGCCCCTACCGGGCGATCGTCCTTGAGCAGGTGCCCGCTGTACTTCCGGTGTGGAAGGCATACGAGACGGCATTGATCGATGAGGGATATCAGGTTGACTGCGATATCCTGCACACCGAAGCGTTCGGCGTCCCACAAACCCGTCGGCGGGCCGTCCTGATCGCCCGATACGGCAAGGATCCGGTGACGCTCCCATCAGCGACACACCGCATCTATCGCAAGGGCGTCGCCCGAGACTCCGGAGACAAGGACCTGTTGCCGTGGCGGACGATGGCCGACGTGGTCAACCGATCGACCGCCTTCGAGGTCATCTCCAACTACGGCACCGGGGGCGACCCGAAAGCCCGTGGTCGCAGGCGGTCTGACGAGCCGTCCGCCACGGTCACGGGGAAGATCTCCCGCAACCGTGTAGTCGGCCCGGACGGCTCCGAACTCGACCGCTTCTCCTTCTCCGAAGCAGGTCGCCTCCAGACCTTTCCGACCAACTACCCGTGGTCCGGACGTGACGTCGGTCAGCAGATTGGCAACGCCGTGCCTCCCCGGCTGGCCATGCACGTCCTCAGCGCCGCATTCGGCTGGGTCAGCCCCAGTGAAGACAAGCTACAGGGCCTCAACACGTGGACGGTTCGCCGGCCGGTCGAGGATGCGTCTCCAGCTGATTGACAACCGCGCGGGGGTTCGGTGAACCCGGTGCGGTGCCTGCTGACAGACTTCAGCGCGTGACGATACAAATGGGTTTGCCGTTCCCGCAGGATGCCGCCCAGGTTGGCATGCAGGAGTCGCGAGCGTTGGCGGCGAAGCACTCGCGCCGCAATACGTTCCGCACATGGGATCCCCCTCGCGAGGACATGGGCAGGGTGCCGCGCGAGTGGCAGATCCAGTCGTGCCTTACGCAGCCCGCACCCGATGACCTTGCCCCGTTCGTGGAATGGTTCTACAACCAGCCTGAGGCGCGGGAGCGCTTCCGATGGGCACTGCGTGACTCCCTCGATGAATTGCTCGACGGTCGGCGGACGGGGCGCTGGGCGTACCAGCACCTGACGAAGACCGAGAAGACGTATCTTGGCACCGCCGTCGAGGTGAACCTCACCAAGGAGTTCGACATCGACAACGGCGCGGATCTCGACTGGTCCATCGCTGACCGCGACATCGACTGCAAGTTTTCCAAGGATCTCGGCGGTTGGGAGATTCCGATGGAGATGTATGTGTGCGCGGCTCACGGCGAGCGTGGTGGTCGCGCCGACCACGTCGCGGTCCTGACCTGGATGAACGACGACAGGAGCGAGTGGGCCGTGGGCATAGTGCGGATCACCGACGAGCGCCTGCGCTGGAAGCAAACGCGGGATGCGAGTGGCGAACTCGTCCGCGCCTACAACCGAGACAACAAGCGCAAGATCGACCACAGCACGAAGTCCGATGTGTACTGGCTCTGGGGTGGGCTCCAGAAGGACCTGCCGACGAACCTGCTCCTCCACCTGGAACCCGAAACACGCAAGCGGATTCTTGGCGCATCACGGGCGGGGCGAGCTTCGTCGGGACAGCAGCGGGTGAACCAGCTATTCCTTGAGGTGCCGGATCGGCTCATCGGTCGCCAAACGGTGTTGACCGTTGCCCAGCAGGACGACTCGCCAAAGCGAGCCCGTGACGCACGGATACAGCTGCGTGAGCGAGGCATCGTCGTGCTGGGGCACCAGGGATCACACCCTCACATCGCCCGCGCTCTCGAATTGCCGGTACCGATCAAGGGCGAATGGATCTCCACCCGCCTCGTTCCTGTCTCATATGACGATGCGCGACCGAAGTTTTCATTGGACGGCGAGTTCTGGGCGCGCGCTCGTGAGGACGAGCTGCATCTTGACCCCGTTCCAGCGCCCGACCTTCCCGACAAACGACAGATTGACGGGCAGAACCGCTCCGGGGTTGATGTCACCTCGTAGTTGCTCACTCAGACATCTCAGCAGCACGACGGCCCAGCAGAATCTGAGGCTGGGCCGTCAGGATCCATGAGCATCGCCGGGGCTGTCGCCTGCGCCATTCCCAGACACCCGGCGGGAAACCCCCGAGCGGTGCTGGCAGCGCGCTACGCCACAGGCACGACCGCCATGCTGGCAGGGCCGCCGTACATCTGAGATCGACTTTCGCAGCCCGATGTCAGTGCCCGTAGCTACTGTTCGGGCGTGGATGAACTCTTGAATGAGGTGCTCGGCCTTCAGAAGGTGTGGCAGGCCAAGAACACCGAAGAGATGCAGCGCCGTGGCTTCGTCGTTCGTACCGAGATCCGCGACTGGCTGCGCCAGCATGCCGAAGCTCTCGCCGCAGCCATGGAGATACCCCTCGCCGACCTAGGAGTGGAGGGCAAGGACGGGGCCGGCCAGAGGTCTGAAGTCGCATGGACCCGCGTCTACTCGAAGAGCAGAACCCCGAGCGCGACCGACGGCTGGTACATCGTCTATCTGTTCAGCGGCAACGGTGAACGCGTCTACCTGTCGCTCAACCAAGGCACCACCGAGTGGATCGCCGGCGACCTCAAGCCCCGCGAACCTGCCGCCCTGAAGAAGCGCATCGACTGGGCCCACCCGCTCATCGAGCAAGTTGCCACCGAGCGGACAGACTTGCTGACCCAGATCAACCTCAACGCACGCACGAAGCTCGGCAAAGGCTACGAACCTGGCAACGTCGTCGCCATCGAGTACCAGCGCGATGCCATCCCCAACTCGGACGTCCTGAGCGAAGATCTACTCTTCATGGCACGGCTCCTGGGGCGTCTCTACAAGGCCGCAGACGACACGACCTACATTCCCGGCGACCTGCCGGTCGAGGTCCGAGAGGCAACCCAGAGCGCGGCCACCACCGCGAACCGCAGGAGCGCCCGAAAGGGCGGCCAAGGGTTCCTCATGACCGCCGCCGAGCGCGAGGCCGTCGAGGAGCGCAGCGTCCTGCTCGCCACTCAGCACTTCCAGGCCCAGGGATGGACCGTGAAGGACGTCGGCGCCAGCAAGCCGTACGACCTGCACCTGACACGTGGGGACGAAAAGCTCCACGTAGAGGTGAAGGGGACCACGTCCGACGGCAGCCAGATCATCCTGACGCGGGCCGAGGTCGAATGGCAGCGCAAGTTCGCGCCGCACAACGCCCTTGTGATCGTTCACTCCATCGAACTGAATCGCACCGCCGAACCTGTGACCGCGACCGGAGGAGTCCTCCACTGCACCTCGCCGTGGACCATCGAGGAGGAGACCCTGACCGTCATCTCCTACATCCACCGAACCGGACTGTGAGGTAGTTGGCGAGCTCGCGGCTTCCTCCCTCGGTATCCCCCCCCGCAGAGAGGGCTACCTGTCGCTCTAGGCGGGTCTCAGTTCCGGTCTCATTCCCGGCGGATTCCTGGGGCGTCCACCACGGTCCAGCCACGTACGGCAATGGCTCTGACCAGCCTCGCAGCCTGTTGCGTGGACGTGCCTGGATGCCCCCGGAGCAAGATCGGACAACTCGTAATGCGTAGGTCTCGGGTTCGAATCCCGAAGGCGGCTCCGCTCAAGCCCCAGAACTCACTCGCCGTGATCTGGGGCTTTTGCTTTTGGCGGGTGGGTCGGCGGTGGCGTCGGGTCCTTCGGTGACGCACCCCGAGGCGACGGAATGTCAGGAATCCGCTTTCACCGCGAGGACCGGGCACGGTGAATCCAGGAGGATCCGCTGCGCCGAGGACCCCAGGAGGAGCTTGCCGACCGCGCTGCGGTGTCTCAGGCCGATCACCACCAGGGAGATCTCGGGCGACTCCGCCAGCTCGACGATCTCCTCGGCGGCATCGCGCCCGCCGATCACCTGGCGTATGTCGAAGTCGACACCCTGCCCGGTCAGGTCTCGCCGGACATGGGCGAGGTCTTTCTGCTCTGCGAGACCGCGGTCGACGTACGCGTCGCCTCGCGAGGTGTTCATCACCAGCAGGGTCTCGCCCCGGCTGCGGGCCTCGGCGACTCCCGCGCGCAGGGCCGCCTCTCCCTCCGGCGTGGGCACGTATCCCACCAGTACCGTCATGGCTGTCCTTTCAGGCCTGTCGCTTGACGAGCGGACGGACGACGTACCGGCGGAGCAGGGGCCAGACCAGTACGAGCACGATCACCGTGTAGATCACATAGGACACCGGTCCGCCCAGCAGACCGGACAGTTCGCCGCCCGACAGCTGAAGTGACCGCCGGCCCTGCAGTTCCGCGCGGGGGCCGAGGATGACGCCGACGATCAGCGGCAGCACCGGCAGTCCGAATCGCCGCATGCCGAAACCGATCAGCCCCAGCGTCAGGAGGAGGAACAGGTCCAGGGGCTGGGCATTGACCGCGTAGGCACCCATCGACGCGAAGAACACGATCCCCGCGTACAGATAGGAGCGCGGTATCCGCAGCAGTCTGGCCCAGACCGGCGCGAGCGGCAGATTCAGCAGGAGCAGCAGCAGATTGCCGATGAACAGGCTGGCGATCAGCGCCCAGACCAGCCCCGACTCGCGTTCGAACAGCAGAGGGCCGGGCTGGATGCCGTACGACTGGAATGCCGCGAGCATCACCGCGGCGGTCGCGTTCGTCGGGAGCCCGATGGCGAGCATCGGCACCAACGTGCCCGCCGCGGACGCGTTGTTCGCCGCTTCCGGGCCGGCGACTCCCTCGATCGCCCCCTTGCCGAACTGCTCGGGGTACTTGGTCAGCTTTTTCTCCGTGGCGTACGACAGGAACGTCGGTATCTCCGCGCCGCCGGCCGGCATGGCCCCGAAGGGAAAGCCGAAGGCGGTGCCGCGCAGCCATGGCTTCCAGGACCGTTTCCAGTCCTCGCGGCCCATCCACGGCACACCGACGGGGACCACGCCCGCGGACTGGCGCCGCAGATGCGCCGCCACCCAGAGGGCCTCACCGACGGCGAAGATGCCGACGGCGACCACCACCACATCAATGCCGTCGGCGAGTTGGGGGACACCGAAGGTGAGCCGCTGCTGCCCGGAGACCGAGTCGATCCCGACAATGCCGATCACCAGTCCGACGATCAGCGAGGCGAACCCGCGGACGCGCGAGGAGCCGAGTACCGCGGTGACCGCGATGAAGGAGAGCAGCATGATCGCGAAGTAGTCCGGTGCGCCGAGGCCGACGGCGAAATCCACCACGAGCGGGGCGACGAGCACCAGCAGCAGAGTGCCGATCGTTCCGGCGACGAAGGATCCGATCGCCGCGGTGGCGAGCGCCTGCGCCGCCCGGCCGGCCTTCGCCATCTTGTTGCCCTCGATGGCTGTGACGACCGAGGACGACTCGCCGGGTGTGTTCAGCAGGATCGAGGTGGTCGAGCCGCCGTACATGCCTCCGTAGAAGATGCCGGCGAACATGATGAACGCCTGGGTCGGCTCCATTCCGTACGTCACGGGCAGCAGCAGCGCCACGGTCATGGCCGGGCCGATGCCGGGCAGGACCCCGACCGCCGTGCCGATGGTGACGCCGATCAGCGCCAGCAGAAGGTTCATCGGGGTGACGACGTGCGCGAACCCCTCAAGCAGATGGTTCAGGTTGTCCATCACAGGATTCCTTGCAGCACGCCGGCCGGGAGATTGACGCCGAGCCCGATCGCGAAGGTGTAGAAGGTGGTCAGCGACAGCGCCAGGGCGATCGCCAGGTTGCGAAGGTAGTGCCGGTTGCCCAGAGCGAAGGCAGTTCCCCAGAACAGGAGGGCACCGCTGATCACCCAGCCGAGGGGTTCGATCAGCACCGCGTTGACGACGAACGCGCCGATCAGCAGCAGAACCGTCCGCCAGTCGACCGGATTCGTCAGGTCGACGTCCTCTCCGGCCTCCGGTTCGGCGCGACCGCCCCGCGCGACATCGACGGTGTACACCAGGGCGATCACCAGGAGCAGCACGCCGAGGAGCACGGGTACCGTGCGCGGCCCGACCGGGTCGGTGCTGCTCGTCGAGTGCGCGATACCGGTGGCGTCGACGATCACCAACACGCCCAGCAGGGCGAGGAACGCGCACACGCCGTACTGTGCGCGGTCCCCGCCGGGGGACGGGCGGGAACCCGAGCCGGTGTCCGCGTTGACGTCCAGGCTCATGCCAGACCGAGCTCTGCGAGGATGTCGGCGACAGCCTTGTCCTGGTCCGTCAGGAAGTTGGCGAACGCGTCGCCCGTCATGAAGGCGTCGGTCCAGCCGTGCTTGGTCAGCTCGGCCTCCCACTCCTTGGAGCCGTGCATCGCCGTCAGCGTGTCGACCCAGACCTTCGTGTCGGCCTCGCTGATGCCGGGCGGGGCGACGATTCCACGCCAGTTGGTGAAGACCATGTCGATACCGGCGGACTTCAGCGTCGGAGCATCCTTGAGGGCCTCGATCGGCTTCTCGCTGGTCACCGCGAGCACCCGCACCTGACCCGCCTCGATCTGGTCGAGGAACTCGCCGAATCCGCTGACACCGAAGACGATCTTGTTGCCGAGGATCGCCGGGAGCAGCTCACCACCGCCGTCGTAACCTATGTAGTTGACCTTCTTCGGTTCGATGCCGACGGCCTTGGCGAGCTGCATCGGAAGCAGGTGGTCCGGTCCGCCGAGCGACGAGCCGCCGCCGACGGCGACGTTCTTGGGGTCGCTCTTCCAGGCCGTGACGAGATCGCCGATCGTCTTGTACGGGGAGTCCTTGGGGACGACGACGGCGCCCGCCTCCTCCACCATCTTGGCGAGCGGTGTGGTCTGCGAGAGCGTCGCCTTCGACTTCGAGGTGTACGCGGCGCCGACGACTCCCAGCCCCATCTGCATGGCGAGCTTGCCGTTGCCCTTTTCGTTCACCGTGCGCTGCAGACCGACCGTGCCGCCGGCGCCCGGAAGGTTGAACACCTGGACACCGGACGCGATCTTGGCGTCCTCCATCACCTTGGCCGCCGTCCGCGCCGTGGTGTCGTACCCCCCGCCCGGGGTGTTGGGGACCATGATCCGCAGGCCGGTGACGGGCCCGTCGCTCTTGCCCGTCCCCTTCTTCTCCGCGGTGGCGCCGCAGGCGCCCACCACGAGCATGGACATGGCGGCCACGGCACTGACGACAGCGGCTCTTCGAGTTCTCATGGCTTGTCTCTTTCTCTTCCGGCGGTCGGAGGCCATGATTGTGCGACTCGCCGGATACCACGTCTGTGTTGTGTCGGCATTGAAGATTGAGTTAATTGTGGTCGTCACATTTCGCCGCCATACCCTCGCGGGCGAGCTGTTGGTACTCCAGCTCGCCATCGTCGTCGTGGTGCTGCTTGCGGTGGCCGCCGTCTCGCTGGCCCAGTCGGAAGCGACCTTCGACCGGGTCGAAGGACGACGGGTCACCGCGCTGGCCGAGCAGCTGGCCGGCAACCCCTTGGTGTCCAGCCAGCTCGGCCGGCCGGCACCGGGCGAGACGCTCGCCCCGCTCGTCCAGGCCACGCGTACCCAGTCCGTCGTCACCTCCGTGACGGTCGCCGACAGCCGCGGCAGGATCGTCAGCTCCACGAATCCCACGTTGATCGGTACGCAGTTGTCGCTCGGCCCCGGCGTCGCCGAGGCCCGTGGCTGGTCGGGCGACCTGGTCCTGGACGGTGCCCATCAGCTGGTGGCCCAGGTGCCGGTGCTCAAGCCGGCCCAACCCGGTCTCGGCCAGCATCTGGGCATGGTGATGATCGGTGAGGCGTCACCGACGATCTGGCAGCGGCTGAATGGCGCGTCGTCGTATCTGCTCGCCTACCTCGGCATCGCGAGCGGGCTCGGCCTGATCGGATCGTGGCTGCTGGCCCGGCGTACCAAACGCCAGACTCTCGGTCTGGAGCCACGCGAGATCGCGGGGCTCGCCGAGCATCGAGAGGCGATGCTGTACGGGATCGCGGAGGGCGTGGTCGCCCTCGACCCGCAGTTGCGGCTCACACTGGTGAACGATGTCGGCAGGCGGTTGCTCGACCTGCCCGAGCACTGTGTGGGGATGAGCCTGGCCGACCTCCGGATCGAGGGCCGACTGCACGACGTGCTCGCCGGATCTCCGGGTGAGACCGCGGAGCGGCGCGACGAAGTCGTCATACGCCGGGGCCGGGTGCTGGTGATGAACCGGATGACCGTCACCAAGGACGGCCGCCGGCTCGGCTCGGTGACGACCTTGCGGGACCGCACCGAACTCGCGCAGCTGGAACGCGAGATCGGATCGTTCCGCAGCTCCGCCGAGCTGTTGCGCGCGCAGGCCCACGAGTTCGCCAATCAGCTGCACACGATCTCCGGGCTGATCCAGATCGGCAAGCACGACGAGGTGGTGCGGTACGTCCGCGCGCTGAGCCGGCACCGCCAGTCGCTGGACCTGACCCTGACCAGACGGGTCAGGGACATGGCCGTCGGCGCTCTGCTGATGGCGAAGTCGTCGCTCGCGGCCGAACGGAAGGTCGTGCTGCGCATCTCGGAGCACACGGCCCTCGACCGGCTGGCGCCGGATGACTCGGTGGAGGTGGCGACGGTGGTCGGCAACCTCGTCGACAACGCCGTCGACGCCGCGGCGGCGGGCGACGACGGTCGCGATGCCTGGGTGGAGGTCGAACTGCGGCAGGACGCGTCCAGCGTGGAGATCGTGGTGCGCGACTCGGGCCCCGGCGTGGCGCCCGAACTCGCCCAGGAAGTCTTCTCGCACGGCTTCACCACGAAGGCTGCCCAAGAGGGTGAGCGTGGCATCGGGCTGGCGCTCACCCGGCTCGTCTGCGAGCGCCGCGGCGGCGAGGTCGCCGTGACCAACACGCCCGACGGCGCCATGTTCACCGCGAGGTTGTCCGTCGGCAACCCGGCCGGCGCGATACCGGAAGGGGCCTCCCGATGATCGACGTACTGATCGTCGACGACGACTTCATGGTGGCAGGCGTTCA
The DNA here is from genome assembly GCF_001723055.1 of Streptomyces niveus. Classification (GTDB taxonomy): domain Bacteria; phylum Actinomycetota; class Actinomycetes; order Streptomycetales; family Streptomycetaceae; genus Streptomyces; species Streptomyces niveus. The sequence goes on along the minus strand of NZ_MDCR01000085.1, from coordinate 801 downwards.
CCAGAACTTCGTCGAACGCGTCGACCCCTTCCGGGTCGTCGGCACGGCCAACACTGGCGAGCAGGCGATCACGGCCGTCGGCGAACTGCTGCCCGACCTGGTCCTGCTCGACCTCTATCTTCCGGACATGTTCGGCCTGGACGTCATTCCGCGCCTGCGCACCGCCGGGCACGACTGCGACGTCATGGTGATCAGCGCCTCGCGCGAGGTCGAGGCGGTCCGCCGCTCCGTCCGCCAGGGGGTGGTCAACTACCTGCTGAAGCCTTTCGAGTTCGACGACCTGCGTCCCCGTCTGGAGCGGTACGCCGCCCAGCGCAACAGCCTGCTCACCACAGTCGTCAGAGGCCAGGCCGACGTGGACCGGGTACTGACCGGGGCCGGCTGGCCGGCCCCGGTCATCGCGCTGCCGAAGGGCATGAGCGTGGAGACCGCGGAGCTGATCGAACGCACCCTGGGCGGTACCGACGGAACGCTGTCCGCCGCCGAGTGCGCGGCCCTCGCCGGTATCTCCCGGGTCAGCGCCCGCCGTTACCTCGAACACTTCCACGACACCGGCCGCGCCGAGGTGTCCTTGCGGTACGGAGTCGCCGGCAGGCCCGAGCGCCGCTACGGCTGGCGCGCCTGAGTCCGCTCCCGCCGCTCCCGCCGACATGGGGGAGTGTGAGTGGAAGCCCCAGAACCCACTCGCCGTGATCCAGGGCTTCCGCCCGTTCCGGGGTGTCAGATGCTGTTCCTGCGGCGGGTCATCCGGCTCGGTGTGCGGGGGGAGGGGACGGGGCCCGTGTCGCTCTGGGTGGAGTG
>NZ_MDCR01000084.1 GCF_001723055.1 Streptomyces niveus | reverse complement strand
GCCGTCGAGCCCACCCTCGGCTCCCCCGCCCTCGTCACCAAACCGTCCAGGGAACTGCCGCCTCCCCGCTACTGGCGTGCCTCCCTGTTGCTGGCGCCCGACGCCGCGCCCGCCCTGCTCGGCACCACCGGTGAGCCGCAGGTGTACTGGCGGATCGCCCCGGACGCCGGGGCGCTCACCGCGCGCGACGCGCCTCAGCTCGCCTCGCGCATCGCCTCCTTGGAGAACGGCCCCGAGCTGACCCGGCTGCGCGCGCCTGCCGTCGTCGGGCCGTCCGCCGTGGTGGCGACGGGACTTGACGAGATCGTGGCCGCGCACCGCTCGATGCGGTCGGCCATCGCCCCGGTCGTCACCGTCGCCGCGCTGGGGATCGGGGCCGTGGCCGCCGTCGTGTTGGTGATGGCGGGCAGTCTGCTCGCCGTACGGCGGCAGGCCGAACTCGCCCTGCTGCGCTCGCGCGGCGGATCGCTGCGCGCGATCGGCGGCCGGCTCCTGGCCGAAACGGCGGTGATCGCCGTGCCGGCGACGGCCGTCGGTCTGCTGCTGGCCGTGCTGACCGTTCCGGAGGCGCGGCTGCTGCCCGCCGTCGCCGCCGCGGGCTGCGCGGGTCTGCTGGCGTGCGCGGCGCTGCCGGTCCGGGCCGTCGTACGGCACCGCAGGCCACGGCCGCACGGGGGCCGCGAGGATCTCGTACGGGCCAGGCCGTCGCGGCGCCGCACCATCGCCGAACTGACCCTGCTGGCGCTGGCGATCGGCGCGGTCCTCGCGCTGCGGCGGCGCGGCACGGGCGGATCGGCCGGATCGGGCGCGGTCGACGACGTGGACTATCTGGTCAGCTCCGCGCCGATCCTGGTGGGGCTGATCGCGGCGCTCGTTCTCGTACGGCTGTATCCGCTGCCGCTGCGTTTCGCGGGCCGCCCGGCGGGCCGGCTGCGCGGCGCCGTCGGTTTCCTGTCGCTTGCCCGCGCGGGCCGCGCTTCGTCGTCGGGCGCGCTGCCGCTGCTCGCACTGCTCATCGCGCTGACGACCGCCGCCTTCGGTGGCTCCGTGCTCGCGGGGATCGACGGCGCCCGGGAGCGGGCCGCCGTGCTCGCGACCGGCGCCGACGCCCGGATCAGCGTCGTCGGCTCGTCGCCGGTGCTGCCCGACGGGCTGGCCGCGGCCGTACGGGGCGGCGCCGGGGTCGGGGAAGTGACCGCTATCCGGGTCGAGTACGGCGTCCCGCTCCCGTCCGATGCCAAGGGGTTCAGGACGGCGCTCGGCGTGACCATGATCGGCGTGGAGCCGAAGGCGTACGCGCGCCTCGCCCGGCAGACCGGGCTCGGGGAGTTCCCGGCCGACGCGCTGAAGTCCGTGGGCGGGGGAGGCGTACGCGACGGCGGGTCGGACGCGGGCCGGGTGCTGCCCGCGATAGCCTCGCCCGCCGTCGCCGAGCGGCTCGGCGACCAGCCGCGTGACATCCAGTCGGCGGCCGGGGACTTCAAGGTGCGGGTGGCGGAGATACGCGCCAACACCCCGGGGGCGCCCGGCGGCGACTACCTGCTGGTGAACGCCGCCGACCTGACGCAGCGGGCGCCGACCACCCTGCTGGTCACGGGCGGCGGCCTGGACGGCGACGCGCTGCGTCGGGCGGTCGCGGACTTCGGCGCGGAGAGCGGCGACGAACTGACCGTGAAGTTGCGGAGCGACGAGCGCAAGGCGTTCGTCAACACGCCCATGCAGGAGGGCGCCGAGCGGATCTACGCGGCGGCGATCGCGGCGGGCGCGGGCTACGCCCTGCTGGCGTTGCTGCTCTCGCTGTCGCAGACGGCCCCCGAACGCCTCACGTTGCTGGCGCGGCTGCGCACCATGGGCCTCACCAGACGCCAGGGACGCCAACTCCTGGGCCTGGAGGTCCTTCCGCAGGCGCTGCTCGCGGCGGTGGGCGGGGCGTTCGTCGGCTGGGCGACCATCGTGCTGCTCGCACCGGGGGTGGACCTGGTACGGCTGGCGCTGACGGCGACGTCGGACGTGACACTGGACGGGGCGCCGCTCCGGGCCGATCCCTGGTCGCTGGTGCTGCCGGCCGTGGGGGTGCTGGCGCTCGCCGCGGCGGTGTCGGTCGTGCAGGCGTGGTGGGCGGGACGGCAGGGATCGATCAACGAACTCAGGGCAGGAGACAGCCGATGACATCGTCGACGGGGTCCCCGGTGACGCTGGAGCAGTTGGAACGGCGCGCGGGCACCCACCGCGACCGGCCCTCGTACGGGCACGACGCGCTCATCGCGTGCGACCGGCTGGTACGGATCTTCACCGCCGACGGGGTGGAGGTGCAGGCCCTCCAGGGGCTCGATCTGCTGGTGGCCGAGGGCGAGTTGATGGCTCTCGTGGGGGCGTCAGGCAGCGGCAAGTCGACGCTGATGAACATCCTGGCGGGCCTGGACGTCCCGACGGCGGGCGCGGCGAAGGTCGCGGGCCGCGATCTGCTGGCCATGGACGCGAAGGCGCGGCTGCGCTACCGGCGTGAGGCGGTGGGCTTCGTCTGGCAGGAGACCGGCCGGAATCTGCTCCCGTACATGACGGCCGGTCAGAACGTCTCCCTGCCGATGCAGTTGAGCGGGTCGGGCGGCCGGGGCCGGCGGGCCGAGCGCGCCGCGCGGGCGCGGTCGCTGCTGACGATGCTGGACGTCGCGGACTGCCGCGACCGGCGCCCCCATCAGATGTCCGGCGGCCAGCAGCAGCGCGTGGCGATCGCCGTCGCCCTCGCCAACTCGCCCTCCGTGCTGCTGGCCGACGAGCCGACGGGCGAGCTGGACTCGGCGACGGGCGAGCAGGTGTTCTCCGCGTTCCGGCGCGCGAACGAGGAACTGGGCACGACGATCGTGATCGTCACCCACGACCAGGAGGTCGCGTCGGAGGTCCGCCGCACGGTGGCGATCCGCGACGGCCGCACGTCCTCGGAGGTCCTGCGCCGCACGGAGGTCGACGCGACGACGGGCCAGGAGTCGGTGGTGGCCCGCGAATACGCGATGCTCGACCGCGCGGGCCGCCTCCAGCTCCCGGCGGAGTACACGAAGGCGCTGGGCATGGAACACCGGGTGATGCTGGAACTGGAACAGGACCACATCGGGGTCTGGCCGGACACCCCGGACGAGTGACGGGCCGGGCCGGGCGGACCGGGGCCGCGCCCGGCCGGATGCGCTCAGGTCGGGGTCACCGTGAGGGACGTGATGCCGGGTGTGCCGGCCGCGCGGACCGCGATCGAGCCGTACGGGGTGCTCAGGCGTAGCCACGTACCCGTTCTGAGCAGGGCCACCGGTGCGTTCTCCGGCATCGGGCGCAGGAAGCCCACCGACTGCGCCGCGTGGACCGCGCGCAGGGGCAGGGGGGTGTCGGCGACCGGGCGGGACCAGATCTCGCGGCCGATCCTGTCCCGTTCGGCGCGGTCGCGGTGCGCCGCGGGCAACGCCTCGTCGCGGGTGCGGAATTCGGCGACCGCCTCGGCGATCTCCTCGCGCAGCCGGGCTGGGCCCGGCAGGCCGGGGACCCGCTGCCAGCCGCCGCGTGGCGGGAGCACCCCCGTCCACGGGGGGCCCGTCACGGCGGCGGGCAGCGCGAAGCCGCCCGTCAACTCGTCGATCGCTTCGAGGAGTTCACCGGCCGACACGGTGACATCCAGCTCCGCCGACGACGAACCCGCACGCAGCCGCGCCGTACGGATCGCCAGGACCTCGAACGCCGGGGGCCGCCCGAACACCGCCACGGCCCCGTCGCCCACCTGGAGGCGTACCGCCGCCGCCCGGTCGTAGCGGATCAGCCGGCCGAGGAAGGCGGCGAGATCCGCCGCCTCCGCCGTGTCGGCGAGCCGCAGGGCCCGTACGGTCGTCGCCGTCATGCCGCGAGAGCCTCCGCGTCGTCCAGGTACGCGAGGAGGAAGGACTTCTCCTCCGCCGTGATCCGCCGTGGCCGGCCGGCCTTGAGGTCGTACGGCACGATGATCGTCGAAGCCCGTACGTACACCTGGTCCTCGTCCTTGATCTCGTACGCGATCGTGAGCGCCGCCGCCCCGATCTTCGTCACCCACAGCTCCACGTCCACCGGCTCGTGCCGGTGGACCAGCGGCAGCTTGTAGTCGATCTCGTGGCGGGCCACGACGGACCCGCCCGAGAAGGACGGCGAGTCGGTCCCCGGCGCGAGCCGGAACATGAAGTCGATACGCGCTTCCTCCAGATAGCGGATGAAGACGACGTTGTTGACGTGCCCGAAGGCGTCCATGTCCGACCAGCGCATGGGGCAGCTGTAGAGGTGGCGAGCCATGTCAGCCTCGCGTCAGCTTCTTGTACGTGGCGCGGTGCGGCCGGGACGCCTCGGCGCCGAGCCGCTCCACCTTGTTCTTCTCGTACGCCTCGAAGTTGCCCTCGAACCAGAACCACCTGGACTCGCCCTCGTACGCCAGGATGTGCGTGGCGACGCGGTCGAGGAACCAGCGGTCGTGAGAGATGATCACGGCCGCGCCGGAGAACTCCAGCAGCGCGTTCTCCAGCGACGACAGGGTCTCGACGTCGAGGTCGTTGGTCGGTTCGTCGAGGAGCAGCAGGTTGCCGCCCTGCTTGAGCGTCAGCGCCAGGTTGAGGCGGTTGCGCTCACCGCCGGAGAGGACTCCGGCCGGCTTCTGCTGGTCCGGGCCCTTGAAGCCGAACGCGGAGACGTACGCGCGCGAGGGCATCTCGACATGACCGACGTTGATGTAGTCCAGCTCGTCGGAGACGACGGCCCACAGCGTCTTCTTCGGGTCGATGCTGCCACGGTTCTGGTCGACGTAGCTGATGTTGACGGTGTCGCCGACCTTGATGCTGCCGGAGTCCGGCTCCTCAAGACCCTGGATCATCTTGAAGAGCGTCGTCTTGCCGGCGCCGTTCGGGCCGATGACCCCGACGATGCCGTTACGCGGCAGCGTGAAGGAGAGGTCGTCGATGAGGACCTTCTCGCCGAACGCCTTGCTCAGGTTCTGGACCTCGACCACGACGTTGCCCAGCCGCGGGCCCGGCGGGATCTGGATCTCCTCGAAGTCCAGCTTCCGCATCTTGTCCGCCTCGGCGGCCATCTCCTCGTAACGGGCCAGCCTGGCCTTGGACTTGGCCTGGCGCCCCTTCGCGTTGGAGCGGACCCACTCAAGCTCTTCCTTGAGCCGCTTGGCGCGCTTGGCGTCCTTCTGGCCCTCGACCTTGAGGCGTGCCTGCTTGGTCTCCAGGTACTTGGAGTAGTTGCCCTCGTAGCCGTGCAGCCGGCCGCGGTCGACCTCGCAGATCCAGCCGGCGACGTTGTCCAGGAAGTACCGGTCGTGGGTGACGGCGACGACGGCACCGGGGTACTTCGCGAGGTGCTGCTCCAGCCACTGCACGGACTCGGCGTCCAGGTGGTTGGTGGGCTCGTCCAGCAGCAGCAGGTCGGGCGCTTCCAGCAGCAGCTTGCAGAGCGCGACACGGCGGCGCTCGCCACCGGACAGGTTGGTGACCGCCCAGTCGCCGGGCGGGCAGCCCAGCGCGTCCATGGCCTGCTCCAGCTGGGTGTCCAGGTCCCACGCGTTGGCGTGGTCCAGGTCTTCCTGGAGCTTGCCCATCTCGTCCATCAGGGCGTCGGAGTAGTCGGTCGCCATCAGCTCGGCGACCTCGTTGAACCTCTTCAGCTTGCCCATGGTCTCGGCGGCGCCGTCCTGGACGTTCTCCAGAACCGTCTTGGTCTCGTCCAGGGGCGGCTCCTGGAGGAGCATCCCGACCGAGTACCCGGGTGTCAGGAAGGCCTCACCGTTGGACGGCTGCTCAAGCCCGGCCATGATCTTCAGCACGGTGGACTTACCGGCGCCGTTCGGGCCGACCACACCGATCTTCGCGCCGGGCAGGAAGCTCTGCGTCACGTCATCGAGGATGACCTTGTCGCCGTGCGCCTTGCGCGTCTTGCGCATCGTGTAGATGTACTCAGCCAAGAGAAACCGTCCGGCAGATCGAGAAGGGCCAATGTGCGGCTCCACCGCGTGAGGGCAGATGGAACCATCTTGCCGCACGTCCCTCCCTGGGGAGAAACCGGTTGTCCAGGCCTCGGACTCACCGTCCGGGCCCGCGGTCCGCGCGGGCCCGGACGGTGTGCCGGTCAGAGGCCGTGAGGGGCCGGTCAGTCCTCGGTGGAGGGGTCGCTCTTCTTACGGAAGAAGAAGACCGCCGCGCCGCCTATCAGGACCAGGCCGATCGCGACGCCGCCGATGATCGGCGTGGCGTTGGAGGTGCCCGTCTCGGCCAGGTCGAGACCGTCCGTGCCCGCGCCGCCCCCGGCCGTGGCCGGGGCCAGCTGGGTGCTGGTCTCGTCGACGGGCGCCGGGCCGGGGTTGCCGGTCGTCCGGCAGTCGAGGACGCCCTGGAAGCTCTTGGTGAGCCCACCGGGGCCGGTGATCGTGAAGTCGTACGCCTGGTCCTCGGCCACCGGCACCGTGACCGTCCTGGACTTACCGGCCTCGACCGCGTACCCCTCCCCGGCGAGGGTGAAGGAGAACGGCTCGTCACCCGTGTTGGCCGCGGTGACGTCCACACCGCCCTTCGCGCAGTTCTTCTCGGCGGTGATCGCCGGTATCGCGCCCTGAGCCGCCCAGGTGGCGGTGGCCGCCGCCGAGACCGTGGACTCGCTGGAACCGGCCAGGATCTGCGTCTGGCTCTTGGTGACCCCGGCGAACGCCCTGCCCACCGGCACCGACGTGGTCGCCTGGACGCTCAGTGCGGCCGTGCCGTCGGCCGCGTCCTCGGGGACGTCGAAGTAGAGCCGCGTGCCGTCGGCGGCCTCGGTGACGGGCTTGCCGTCCTTGTCGGTGATCTCGATGCCCATCGCGGCGGCGTCGGCGGGCGGGGACACCGCGACACTGTCCGCGTCGGTACGGACGGTGACCGGCCCGATGCGCTCGCCGCTGCGGCCGGAGACCGCGCCGGGCTCCAGGGTGAGCGACGCCTTCGGCTCACCGACATGGTCGGCCCCGCGCTCCAGCCAGTCGGCCAGCTTCTCGGCCTGCGGGTCCACGGCGTCGACGTCCGCGTTGTCGGAGTGGCGCCAGATGGCGACCTGCGTACCGGCGGCGGCGGTCTGCGCGGTGAGCGGCCCGGTGCCCGCGTCCTCGGCGAGCGCGGCGAGGTCGTCCACCTGGGGGTAGGAGTTCTGCAGGATCCAGCGGATCTTCCCGGCGTTCTTGTTCGCGCCGAGCGAGGTCTGCGCCCAGGGGGTCTCCAGATACTTGGCCTGGTCCTGGGTGGGGTTGTGGATGTCGATGCAGTACGTCTTGAGCTTGCCGCCGCCGTCGACGGTCATCTCGAAGAGCCCGGCGGGCAGTTCGCGCTTCTCGCCGTCGGTGGTGAGCACGGCCTTGTCGTACGTCATGAGGCCGTCGAGCGTGGCGGCGGCGCCGCCCCGGTGCTGGAGCGCGTCGTCGGCCACGGCCGCACCCGCGCCGGCGAGGGTGCCCGCCACGACAAGACCGGATACGGCCATCGAGGCGGCGAGACGGGCGGCGCCCCGCCTGCGGGCGGTCGAAGCGGTTGGAGCGGTTGGAGCGGTTGGAGCGAAGAACTCAGACAGCGCAGACAACACAGATTTATCCCTCCGGGCGAGGTCCTCCGCTATGGGACGCGTGGGGGGATTGCCTCGCCAGCAGACTCAAGTGCCCCATGAGTACTCGGGAATCCTATGGATGGAGGAGACCGCCGATGCCCGTTCGTGCGGTCCGATAACCGTTCCGAATCGGAATCGTTACCGCTCACACCTTCGAAGTCGTTCGACTATCGACAAATCTCCACAACTCCCCGGTCAGAGCGGTCCGGTCGGTACGCCGGCCGCCCCGACCGGCGCCGCCGACTCGTCCTGTTCGGACAGCCACGGTTGCGTATGCACCGGTTTGCCGACCGAACCCGGGCCGGGGCCGGATCCCGAGCCGGAGCCGTTGCCGGCGGTGGCGGCGTTCGCGGCCGAGGCCGCCGCCGACATGTCCACCGGACGCTCCGTCAGCGCCGTGTTCGCCCGCGCCACCCGCTTGAACGCGGAGGTCCCCCACGTCAGATCGTGACCGATCGACACCGCGTCGATGTCCACGAATGTCCTGCGCTGCCCGTCGAGCGTCTCGTCCCGCACCCGCAGCCTGCCGTGCACGACGAGCGGGTCACCGACATTGACCGACGCGGTGAGATTCGCCCCCAGACTCCGCCACGCGCAGACGGTGTAGAAACTCGTACTCCCGTCCGTCCAGGCCGAATTCCGGCGGTCCCAGCGGCGCGGCGTCACCGCGAACCTGAACCGCGCCACCCCGCCCGTCGGTGTTTCCCGGTAGTCCACCCCCGTCGCCGCGTTTCCCACCAGCGTCACCACGGTGTCGTTCATGTCAGCCCCCCGCTTCCCCGATTCCCGGCCCCGTCGACCGATCACCACTCCATGCTGAACCCGGAGCGAAATCCCTGCCGGCGCCTGTGGATTACCCGCCGGTTGTGGATAACTCCGTCACCCGTTCGTGATCAACGCCCCCAACAACCCGAGCCACCCCGCCCGGAGCTACCGCGTGAGGCCCGACACCGTCGAGTACTGCTCCCGCACCTCCCGGTACCGCATCAGCTCCGCCGCGATCGGATCGAGCACCTTGGCCCGCCCGCACCCGGCCGCCGCCTCCCGCAACCGCCGCTCGGCGTCCTGCCCGTACCGCCTCGCCGGTCCCCGCGCCGCCGCCGCGCACGCCCACTCCACCAGCGGCCCGCCCACGATCCCGGCCAGCATCACCAGCACGGGCGGGATGATGCCGGGCGGGAGGACACCGATGATCTGGCCGACCAGCCACAGCCCGCCGTAGATCTGAAGCAGGGTCATGGACGCCTGCGCGAGGACCGCCGCCGGCCACCACGCGGGGCGCGCGGGGCGTCCGCTCGGCGGCCCCGCCGTCACGGCCAGCTCGTCCAGGGCTTCCGGCAGCCCGACGGCGCCGCGTACCGCCGCCTCGCGCACCGCCTGCGCCCAGGGCCTCGGCAGCCCGGCCGCCGCCTCCTCCGAGACCGTACGCACGGCCTGCTCGACCCGCTGCCTGGCGGTGAGTTCGTCCTCGACGATCACCTCGGCGGGCTGCGGGGCGCCGCCGGGCGTGCGGGTGCGCTCGTACCAGCGCCACAGCCGCAGCCACGGCGTCCCGCACGCGCGCCCCGCGTTCCTGCGCCACTCACGCTCCGCCGCCTCACCGGTGGCCACCGCGCCGACCGCCCACGCGAGCCGTTCCGCGAACTCCTCGCGGGAGCGCTCGCCGAGGCCCGTGCGCCCGTCGGCGACGTACACCGAGCGCAGCCGCCGCGCAGCCGCGTCCACGTCTGCCGACAGCCGCCGGGCGGCGGCGTCGCGTTCCTGCACGAACCGGCCGACCAGCTCCCGCAGTTCGCCCACGCCCTGACCCGTGAGCGCGGAGATCGGCAGCACCGTGGCTCCCGGTTCGCCGTGCTCGCCGAGTGCCATGCCGTCCTCGTCCAGCAGTCTGCGCAGATCGTCCAGGACCTGGTCGGCGGCCTCACCGGGCAGCCGGTCGATCTGGTTCAGCACGACGAAGGTGATCTCCGCGTGGCCGGCGAGCGGGCGCAGATAGCGCTCGTGGAGCGCGGCGTCGGCGTACTTCTCCGGGTCGACCACCCAGATGACCGCGTCGACCAGGGCCAGTACGCGGTCGACCTGGTCCCGGTGCGCCACGACGGCGGAGTCGTGGTCGGGCAGGTCGATCAGGACGAGCCCCTTCAGCTCCTCGTCCCCGTCGCCGCCCGCGAGCGGCCTGCGGCGCAGCCTCCCCGGGATGGCGAGCCGGTCGAGCAGCCCGGCGGCGCCCTCGGACCAGACGCAGGCGATGGGCGCGGAGGTGGTCGGCCTGCGCAGCCCCGTCTCCGAGATCGGCACTTCCGCCAGGGCGTTGAACAGGGTCGACTTGCCGCTGCCGGTGGCACCCGCGATGGCCACCACGGTGTGCCGTGACGAGAGCCGCTGCCGGGTGGACGCCTCGTCCAGCACGCGTCCGGCCTCGGCGAGAGTCGTCCCGTCGATCCGGGTCCGCGACAGCCCCACCAACTCGCGCAGGGCGTCGAGCCGTACGCGCAGCGGTCCTTCGTAGGCGCCGCCGATGGGCTGGTGGGCGTCGGCCGGGGCCGTGCCGTCGTCCCCGTCGATCGCCGCCACGCCGACGGTGACGCCCGGGGCGCCGGCGCCCTTGCGCCCGGCGGCGTGCCGGGCGATCAGCCCGTCGTCCCAGCGCCGCCCCGCACCGTCCGCGTCCGTGTCCACCACTCCCGTGGAGCGCCGCGGCCCGGTCTCGCCGGGCTCGTCCGTCAACGTCGTCATGTCCGTCGCGTCCGCCATCTCGGTCACATCTCCTTCTGAAGTACGGACAGCGCGGCGATGAGTTCCGCCTGAGGCTCCGGCGCCACGTCGAGCGCGTCCAGGGGGGCCAGCCGCCGGTCCCGCTCGAAGTGCAGTACGTCGTCGATGTACGTCGCCACCAGGTCGCCGCCCTTGTCGCGCAGCCGCAGCGCGCCCTGCGCCCCGATCCGCTCGGCGAGCCGTTCCCCCGCGACCCGGGTGCGATGTCCGCCCAGCAGGGCGGCGGCCAGGAGCGCGGCGACCGTCTCGGGGTCGGGCGCAGCGTTGCGTTCGAGGAGCCGTACCTCCTCCTCGGCCATTTCCTCCACGACCCGCCGCCAGCGCCGTACGGCCATCCCGATGCGCTCGGAGACCTCCCGGTCGGGCCCCGGTGTCAGGACGGCCGCCGACGCGGGCTCGCGCCGCCATGCCTCGGTGACCCGCTCGTCGGCGGCGGCGACGGCGCACTGGAGCAGCGCGGCCAGGCTCTCGACCAGCGAGTCGAGCAGTTCGCGCGCCGAGCTGTCCCTCGGATGGCCGCGCCAGCGGGTCCGCGCGTCCCCGGCCAGCACGGCACCGGCCTTGACCCGCCCGCGTACCCGCTCACGCTCGGCGGCGTACGCCTCCTCGACGGCGCCCGTGAGACGTACGGCGGCGGCGTACTGCGCGGCGACGGCGCCCGCGAGTTCCGGCATCCGTACGTTGAGCGAGCCGATGACGCCCGCCGCCGTACGGACGACGGCCTGCTGGCGGGCCGCGGGGTCCCGCACCCGGTGCGTCAGCCAGTCGAGCAGCGGCGCGACGGCGGTGGTGGGCAGCAGTCCGCTGCCACCGCCCGCCGACTCGGGCAGTTCGGGGATGGTGAAGCGGGGTACGTCGCCCAGGCCGGCCTTGGTGAGCAGCGCCGCGTACTGACGTGACACCTCGTCAATCACCTGGTGCGGCACCCGGTCCAGGACGGTCACGAGCGAGGCGTCGTACTCCTTCGCCGTACGGAGCAGATGCCAGGGCACCGCGTCGGCGTAGCGGGACGCGGTGGTGACCATCACCCACACGTCGGCCGCGCAGATCAACTCGGCGGCGAGGACACGGTTCCTGACGACGAGCGAGTCGATGTCGGGCGCGTCCAGCAGCGCGAGGCCGCGGGGCAGTGCCACGGCGGTGTCGATGCGCAACGCGTGCTCGTCGTCCCCGCTCCAGGCCCCGGCCCCGCCGTCCTCCTCCTGCTGGGTCAGCCAGACGCGCGTCAGCTGCGGGAGGACCCGTACGCCGTCGAACCAGTGGCAGTCGTCGGGGTGGCACACCAGTACGGGTGTACGGGTGGTGGGGCGCAGCACGCCCGCTTCGCTGACCCGCCGCCCCACAAGGGAGTTGACGAGCGTCGACTTCCCGGCACCGGTGGATCCGCCGACCACGGCGAGCAGTGGTGCTTCGGGGTCCCGGAGCCTCGGCACCAGATAGTCGTCGAGCTGCGCGAGGAGCTCCTCCCTGGTCTGGCGGGCACGCGGGGCCCCGTCGAGAGGGAGTGGAAGACGCACAGCGGCGACACGGTCGCGCAGCGCGGAAAGTGCGTCGATCAGCTGAGGCCGTACGTCCAAGGTCACCACATGCGAAGAATGCCCAATTTTGGAGCCTTTTTGAAGCGTATAGACATCTCCTGCGCGCCGGTCAGGCGCGGGGGACAGACGGGACGAGTGGGGCACAGGCATAACGAGTGCACAACACCCGTAGCTTCAGGCGTGAAAAGCACTGCGGGAATCGCACCTGCCTGCGATTATCGGTTCGCTTCACCGAACCTCCACATCGTGCCACGCAGGTGAAGCAACCGGGCCAGGGCGAACGGAGCTCTATCCTTGTCCCGGCACAGGTCACGGACCGCACGGACTGCCCCTCGGCACTCCGGGCGACCGAGGCCACATTTCGGCCCCCGTAGCTCAGTGGATAGAGCAGGCGCCTTCTAAGCGCTTGGCCGCAGGTTCGAGTCCTGCCGGGGGCGCACGCAGCCCTCACCCGCGAGAACGCCGGTGAGGGTTTTCTTCTGTCCCGATGCCCTGATGCCCCGATGCCCTGATGCCCTGACGGACACTCCGGCCGGCCCAACGGAAGGTCAACGATGAGCGCACCCACCCGGGCGCTGCTGGTAAGCACCCTCGCCGGCCTAGCCGCGGTCGCGGCCGTCACCATGACGGCCGGCGCCCCGTCTTGGCTGTGGCCCGCGTGGGCGGCCCTCGCCGGGGCGACGCTCGTGGTCGCCGTGGCCGACAAGCGCCGCGACTGACAGCCGGCGCGCGCGAGGCCGCCGCTACGCGGTGCCGCCGGGTGCCGGCAGCTCCTTGCCCAGGCGGGCGAGTGGGGACAGCGCCATGAACACCGGGGACAGGAAGAGCCCGACCACGGTCAGCAGCAGGCTCGTTCGCGGGCCCCACCCCGTCGCCAGGAAGCCGCCCAGCAGCGAGCCGAGCGGGGTCAGTCCCATCCCGGCGAAGTTGAGGGTGGCGACGACCCGGCCCTGGATCGGCAGGGGCGTGATCGACTGGCGTACGGCCATCACCGTCACATCGACCAACTGGCTGAAGACGCCGAACAGGAAGTTGATCGCCATGAGGGCGGCGATCGTGAGGCCGCCGGAGCCGTACAGCGCGGGGACGAACAGCATCACGCCCTCGGCGAGCACCGCCGAGGACACCAGCACCACCCCGTGGCCGAGCCTCCTCGGCAGCCCGGCCGCCAGTACGGAGCCCACGACCGCCCCCGGCCCCATGGCCGCGAGGACCAGCCCCACGCCCGCGCCCGACAGTTGCAGGGTGCGGGGCAGGAAGAGCAGATAGACCGTCATCAGGGCCGCGAAGAAGAAATGGAACAGGGCCGAGGCGATGCCGACGGCCCGCAGGGAGGGGTCGCGGGCGACGAAGCGGAGTCCTTCGAGGATCTGCCGTCCCATCCGGGGCGCGGACCGCCCTCCGTACGGAGGCGTCGGTATCGCCTCGCGGTGACGTATGCGCCGGATCGAGAGGCTGGACACGGCGAAGAAGAACGCGCCCGTGACGACGGCGACCGGCGCCGAGAGGAGCGACACGAGCGCGCCGCCGAGCGCGGGGCCGCCGACCTGCGCTGCGGATCTGCTGCCCTCCAGCGCGCTGTTGCCCTGCGCCAACTGCTCGCGGTTCACCAGTCGTACGAGAGCGGCCTGATAGGCCACGTCGAAGAACACCGTGAGTACGCCGACGAGGAAGGCGAGGACGAGCAGCACCGGAATGCCGAGTACGCCGAGGAGGAACGCGACCGGGACGACGCCCAGGGCCACCGCCCGGCCGAGATCGGCGAGCACCATCACGTTGCGGGACCGCCAGCGGTCCACCCATACGCCGACGAAGAGCGAGAACAGCAGGATCGGTATCTGCTGGGCCGCGCGCAGGGCGCCGAGTTGGGCGGCGTCGGCGTTGAGCGCCACCAGGGCGAGGAGCGGCAGGGTGACCTGGCCGGCCTGCGCGCCGAACTGGGAGGCGGTCTGGCCGGCCCAGAGGCAGCGGAAGTCGTGATCGCGCCAGAGGCTCGGCGAAGGAGCGGAGGGCATGGGAGACCCCTTGAGTTGCCGGGAACGAAACCGCCGAAACAGGGCGGGGAAGGGTTCGCTGTGCCGCAGCTCGAAGGGCAGCACGCGATGACGGGTCGGTCTCGACCTACGACGTCAACGCGCGCTCGGGTGACCGGGCATCTCCACTCCTCCGGAACTTGTCGTGGGTGACATGGCTGGGCCTAACCCCAGGTGAGCGGGTCGAGATGGAGATAGAACATCTCGCGCTCCCGGTCCAGTTCGATGCCGTACCGCCCGGCGAACGCCTCGTCCGCCGCGGTCGCCTGCCGCTCGTCTGCCCACGTCTCACGGGAGTTGGCCAGGAGGAGGGCGATGTCGGCGTACGGGTCGGCCCGGCCGAGACGGCCCAGATCGATGAAGCCCGCCACGCTCGGTGTCTCCGGATCGAGAACGATGTTGGGCAGGCACAGATCCCCGTGACAGACGACGCTGTCGCCGCCCTCCTGGGCGAGCCGCTGTTCGAGCTGCGGTACGAGGCGCGCGAGCAGCTCGTCGGCGGGCGTCCGCTGCTGGTCCTCGGGCAGGAACTCCGGGTTGACCGCGCCCCGCGCGACGACGTCGCGGGCGGTGGCGAACATCAGCGAGAGATCGCGGCTGAACGGGCACCGCCGCGCGGGCAGGTCGTGCAAGTGCCGTACGGCGTCGGCGATCGGCTCCCAGGCGGCCAGGAGCTGGGGAGCCGTGACCCGGTCGGCGGGAATCCCCGCGACGGTGCTCGTCAGCAGACAGGCGGCGTCGGGCGTGACGCGCCAGTCGAGTACGCGCGGCCCCGGGACGCCCTGCCCGCTGAGCCAGTCGACCCGATCGCGCTCCTCCTCAAGGGAGTTCGCGGAGTCGGCGGGCACACACTTGGCGTACCGCGTGCCGTCCTCGGACCGAAAGACCGCCGCCTCGGACTCCCCGTCCGTGACGGGCTCCCAGCCGCCGCTGTCGTGTCCGGCCCGCAGCAGAGTTCGGTACATCGCATCGATCACACCGGTCACCCTAACCAGCGAGGCCCGCATCACACGCGGCGTTAAACGCGGACGGGTAGCACGCGCCCGTCCGGATCTGTGACGTCACCTCGGGCCGGCGGGGCGGGGCGAGATCGTCGTACGCGAGTTGGGCATCGCGCACCGGGGAGTTGAGTAGGCCACTCACCCCCGCGTCGGCCGCTGGACTTCTATTGGACCTCTATAGGAGATCGTCATTGGTCCTGGTGACCGGGCCGCCCGGAGGGTGGGATGAGGCGAGCGCGCCCTCTTTCGCATTGGAGCATCCGCACCGTGACCACTGCCGCTGACGAATTCGACCGGTGGATCAGGAACGACTTCGTCGCCCTCAACACCCTGCTGGAGGAGGCGCACTTCGCGGCCGAGGGCCGGATCCCGCGCGACCGGCCGGAACTCGCGGCCGCCAGGCGACGGATCGGCCGCGAGGGCGCCGAGCTGGTCGGGCGGATCACGGACAGCGGCGCACCGGACGCGCTGCCCACCAAGGACGACGAGCGGTACGAACTGCTGGGCTCGGTCGGGCTCTACCTCGGCGCCTGCCGCCGCCACGAGATCGAGGGTCCGCAGTCCGCCGCCTGGCCGCTGGCCCAGTTGCTGGCGTCGTCGCTCGGCGTCGTGCCGCGCTTCGTCTTCGCCCACCAGGCTCTGTACAACCGGGCGGTCGGGGACACCTTCCGTACGTTCACCAGCCTCGCGGACGAACGCGCCTTCATCCTCTACAACGGCCTGTCGGTGCTGGCGTACCAGCGCACGGCCGCCGCGCTGCGACGCGTCCCGGCGCTCGGGGTCTCCAGCCCGCTGACGGCGTATCTGCTGCGGGAGGCGCGGTCGGGGCTGGAGGACGTACTGGACCTGGGCAGGACGCTGAGCAAGACGCTCGACGTCGACCGGTTCTTCCTCAACATCAGGCCGTACTTCCAAGCGCATCGCGTCGGCGGCGTGGAGTACCGGGGTGCGAACGCGGGCGACTTCGCGGCGATCAACACGATCGACGTGCTGCTCGGCCTCTGTTCGCCGTACGACCCCTTCTACCAGGCCCTGTTGACGGAGAAGTACCCGTACATGCCGCCGGAGGACCAGGCCACGCTGCGGGCCACCGTGACGGCCGAGCCGCTGCTCGACGCCTTCGTCCGGGAGACCGAAGCGGGCCCTCTCACGCCCCAACTGCGTGACAACGCGGAGCTGTTCCTCGCCGTCTGCCGTCTGCACGGCGCCGCGTCGGCCTTCCACCACCACCGGCTCGTCGTCCCCTTCCTCCAGGCCCCGGCCACCCGTGCGCCGCAGGAGCAGGAGTCCGGGACGGCCGGCCTGACGACCAGCGGGCCGCCGCTCCATGTGGTCATGGGCACCCTGGCGCGCCTGGTCGACCTGAGAACCGCCCGGCAACGGCCGGGGACGGACGGCGGAGCCCGTCCCGCGCTCGACCGGCTGCGGCAGGCCCTGGACGACGCTCCCCCGGCCCGCCGCTAGGACGTGTGGGACCTAGACACCGAGGGGCCACACGGCGAAGCCCGCGCTCTTGGCGTGCGATATGAGTTCGTCCACCCGCCGGGGACTCAGACACGCCACCGGATAGCAGTCAGACTCGATGTCGAGGATCACCAGGGCGGTGCCGACCTCGCGGTAGTGCCGACCGCACGCCTGAAGGAAGTCATGGGTCGTCAGCTCCATCTCGCCGGCGTCGAACAGCACCCAGGGATCCACGGACGGACGTGAGGCCAGCCCGCCCATCCGCCACCGGATCTCGTCCGCGCCTTCCTTCCAGTCGAGCTCCGCGAGCAGCTTGTGGTCGTGCAGCGCGTCCACGAGGGCGATCCACGCGAGCCCCGGGAACGGCTCGTCGATGCCGCGGTCCTCCAGCCGGTCCGCGTGGTCGCGCACGTAACCCTCGGGGTCCGTGTGCGCGTGCCTCGTCTGTTCCGCGACGGTGGGCAGGCCGGGCGCCAGCAGCTCGGCCACGGCTGTCAGGGAGTCGAGGACTGCGCCGGCGGCGGGGCCGGGTCCGGGACCGGACATGGGTGTGCTCCTTCTGTGACCAGGGGTCATCGCGTTGATTTTCACCCTGCCACAGGGGTACGACAACGGGCCTTCGCCGCTAGGACTCCGCTGTGCCCGTGACCCGCGTCCCCGGGTGGAACAGCGAGCAGATGAAGGCCAGTCCGAGCGCGATGGCCATCCCGTAGAACACCCACCGGTTGGCCTCCGCGAAGTCCAGCCGGATCGCGTCCATCGAGTCGCGCATGGTCCGCGCGACCTCGCCCCCGCCGGAGGGCTGCCGGGTGTCGGCCTGCCCGGACACGGTCTCCGCGACGCTCCGGGCGGCGTCCCTCGCCTCACCGGCCGGTACGCCCTTCGACCGCAGGGTCTCGACGACGCGGTCGGTGGTGACATGGGTGAGTACGGTGCCGAACACCGCCAGGCCCACGCTCGCCGCGAAGTATCTGACGGTCTGGGTGATGCCGGTGACCTCTCCGTAGGAGGCGCCGATCGCCCGGTTGACCGCGTCGGTGGAGGCGGGCGAGAGCAGCAGACCGATCCCGGCGCCGGCCAACGCCACGTACGGCCACTGGTCGTGCATGGCGAGGTCCGTCAACTTCGAGGCCCACAGGGCGAATCCGACCGCCCCGATCGCGGTGCCGAGCGTCAGCGCGGGTTTGGCGCCCCGCCTGTCCAGGACGCGTCCGCCCCACTGCGACGCGATGGCGAAGCCCACGAAGAAGTACAGCAGGAAGAGCGCGGCCTGGTTCGGCGACGAGCCCAGCGAGACCTGCGCGTAGACCGAAGCGAAGAAGAACACCGGGACGAACGCGAGCATGGCGAAGAACAGCACAGCGCAGTCCACGGCGAACGCCCTGTCCCTGAAGACCTGGAGCTTGATGAGCGGGTCCCGGACACGGAGTTCGAAGCGGCAGAAGAAGACCAGGACGAGTACGCCACCGGCGATGCAGCCCCAGGTGGCCGCGCTGCCCCAGCCCCACGCGGACGCCTGCTGGAAGCCCAGCACGCTCAGCCCCATGCCGACGGCCACCAGCACGGCACCGGGCACGTCGAGCCGGTCGCGGCGCGAGGTGTTCTTGATGTGCGCCATGGCGGTCAGTACGAGGGCGATCACGGCGACCGGGACGTTGACCCAGAAGATCGCCCGCCAGGTCCAGCCGGTGAGCCAGCCGCCGAGCAGGGGGCCCACGGCGGTGAGGGCACCGGAGAGCCCGAAGAACAGCGCCAGTGCCCGGCCGCGCCGCTCGACCGGGAACACGGCGATGACCACGGCGAGCGCGGCGGGGAACATCAGGGCGGCGCCGAGGCCCTGGAAGGCCCGGAAGGTGATGAGCCAGCTCTGCGCGTAGCTCCCGGCCGGCACGCATCCGCACAGTACGGACGAGATCACGAAGACGAGGGTGCCGATCACCATGATCCGGCGGTGCCCCACGATGTCGGCCAGCCGCCCGCCGAGAGCGAAGAACGCGGCCAGCGTCAGCAGATAGGCGTTGATCACCCACTGCATCCCGGAGGACGAGAGCCCCAGCTCGTCGATGATGTCCGGCGCGGCGATGGAGACGATCGTCTGGTCGATGAACGTCATCGAGACGGCGAACAGCATGGCCGCGAGAGCCAGCGTCCGATTCGGCGCGCCGGCTCGGGAGGAATCGGAGGAATCGCCTCTTTCACTCATGGACCGGGATTTTCCCCTGTCCCCGCGACGACCTGCGGATCCGGCACGCGCCGATCACGGAGAGTGATTCGCAGGCAGGGGGCGGACACCGAACTCGCCCGTGGTCCACGCCACATGAAGTCGTATGTGTAACCGCCGGAGCGCCGGGCATTCGCACTCCAGGTCCCGCCGCGTTTCCCCCGTCGCGGCGGGGCCCTCAGCTACTGCCCGCCGACGCGCCCGGTCATGCCTCGTGGGCTCCCGTCCCGGCGATCGAGTCCGGCTCCGAGCACGGCGCTATGTGGGCGACGTAGTCCTCGATGGCCGCGTCCCGCCCCACGTCCTTCCCGGCCCTCTCGGACAGGTACCACCGGTGTTCCAGCACCTCGTGGTAGGTCTGCGCCGCGTCCGTCCGGCTGCGCAGCTCCAGCGGTACGGCCCGTACGGTCGGCCGGAACACATCACGCACCCAGCGGTGCGCCAGGACCTCGGGGCGGGCGCCCAGCGGGTCGCCAGGCGCGTAGTCGTCCTGGCCGGCCATCCAGCTCTCCAGGTCGTTGAGCAGCCGCCGTGCCTGGTTCTCCTCCGCGTCCAGGCCGGTCAGCCGGAGCAGTTGGCGCTGGTGGTGGCCCGCGTCGACCACCTTCGGCAGGAAGGTGACGGTGTCGCCCACCGGCGACCGCTCTATCTGCATCTCCGCGACGTCGAAACCCAGTTCGTTGAGACGGCGGATCCGGCGGTCGATGTAGTGGCCCTTGTCGACCGGGTAGACGGACTCCCGGGTCAGCTCGTGCCACAGGTCCTCGTAGCGCCGTACGATCGCCGCCCCGAACGGCACCGGGTCGACCGACGGGTGGAGCGAGCCGGAGGCTTCCAGGTCCATCAGCTCACCGGCGATGTTCACGCGTGCCAGCTCTATGTCGTAGTCGCGCTGCCCACGGCTGAGCGTGGGCTGGATCTGGCCGGTCTCGGCGTCCACCAGATACGCGGCGTAGGCGCCCGCGTCGCGCCGGAAGAGCGCGTTGGACAACGAGCAGTCGCCCCATGCGAAGCCCGTCAGATGCAACCTCACCAGGAGAACGGCGAGCGCGTCCATGAGGCGCTTCACCGTGCTGGGGCGCATGGTCGACTCGAACATCGAGCGGTACGGCAGCGAGCCCTTCAGGTGCCGGGTGATCAGCGCGGACTCCAGCGGCCTGCCGTCCGCGTCGACCCGCCCCGTCACCACCGCGACCGGGTCGACCGCCGGTATGCCCAGCCGGTGCAGGTCCCTGAGCAGCCCGAACTCGCGCACCGCCGGACGCTCGGCGATCTCCTTGACCGCCAGCACCTCGGAACCCGCTTCCGCGAAACGCACCACATGGCGTGAGATGCCGCGCGGCAGCGCCACCAGGCAGTCGTCGGGCCACTCTTCGAGCGGGAGACTCCAGGGCAGGTCGAGGAGCACGGCCGGCTGCTCCGGGTTGGTCGCGCTGATCTGGAGCGCCATGCGGCTCGCCTCCGACGTCTCTGCGTCTCTTCGTCGCTTCTAGGTCCTGACCTGTACGAGTCCGTGCGTCCCGCTCGTACGCCATGCCCGGCCCGTACCGTCGCCGGCCGCGTCTTCGAGCCGCGCCACGGTGCGCGGTTCCAGGCCGACGATCACATCGGACTTCAGGGTACGCAAGGCGGCCACCGGCCCCGGGAAGTGCGCCGTGAGCCCGGCGAACGACGTCGTCGGTGACCAGAGTCGATCACCCACGAGGCGGCGGTAGTTGAGGTCACCCTTCACGATCGTCAGGGCTGCGCCGTCGAACTGCCGCCGCAGCTCGTCGGGCATCTCGGCGTACGGGAACGGCGCGCAGAAGAACCCGTGCGCGCGTACGGCGAGCCGCCCGTCGCCCATCGCGGCCCAGAGCCGCCTCCCGGCCTCGCCGGCCTCGCCGGACGCCTGGGCGAGACGGCGTGCGCAGTCGACGACGTCGGTCATGGTGGCGTCGGAGACGTAGTACGGATACGGCTTCGCGTGCAGGACGACGTCGTCGGCGCGGCCCGATGCGAGGAGATGGTCGATGAGGACGAGGTCGGGGATCAGCTCGCGGCCGGAGTTGTCGGCGATGACGTGGACGGTCCGCGCGGCGCCGGGTGAGCCCCCGGTGGGCAGCAGCGACCACAGCACCTCGCTGTCGTCCGCGACGAGAGGCGGCGGGTCCTCACCGGAGCGCGCCTCCGTACTGCCGTCGCTGCCGTCGTCGGTGCCCCCGTCGGCCGTCCGCGAACCGACCGTGAAGCTCAGGTCCGCGCGGTTGCCCCAGAGCGAGCCCTGGAGGTACGCGGCGGCCCGCTCGGCGACGGGCCGCCGGGCCAGCACGTCGAGCGCCGCGAGTTCGTCGTCCACCAGAGACCCGCGCAGCTCCGCCCGCTTGAAGGGCGCGAACGGGTCGATGCCCTGCCAGGGGCCGGGCCCGAAGTAGCCGACGGCTTCGAGGAGCAGGCGGTAGAAGTAGCTCTCGGCCCAGAGGAACGGCACGTCGAACCACGACCGGCCGAAGTACTCCGCGCCCCACGCGTCCCACCGCTCACGGTCGTGCGCGTGCGGACCCAACGGTTCGATGACTCCTTCTGTGGAGGAGCGCAGCAACGCGTCGAGCGCCCGGTGCCGTTCCGGGGACCACGGGAAGGCGTCCCGTACCTGCTCGATGAGGGCGGGATGGCGCTCGGCCAGCACGCTCCGCGCGAACGAACCGGGCGCGCCGCACACGATCACGGGCGCGTCGTCCACTTCGGTCATGGCTTCCCTGTCCTCCGGAACTGGTCGGGGCGGTTTCGACCGGAGCGTACGCGGAACTACTCACCCGCCGCCCGAGTAGCGGCGCGGATACCGAGGCCCGCGCTCCGGGCCGACGCTGATGCGTATGACGAAGACGAGCACGACCCCACGCCCTCAGAACGGTCCGCACCGCACCGGTTCGCTGAACCGCGCGCGCTGGGCGGCGACGCGCCTCCTCCTGGGCACCGTCGGCCGCGCGAGCGCCGGGATCCGTATCGGCTACCGGCACGGTTTCGACAGCGGATCGATGCTGGACTACGTGTACGTCAACAAGGCGGGCGGCTTCCCCGTCGTGGGGCACCTCATCGACCGCGTGTATCTGAACGCCGTCGGATGGCGCGCCATCCGGGCCCGCCGCGAACTGCTGAAGGACGTCCTCCGTAAGGAGATCGCGCGACGCGGCGGTGGTGAGGGCGCCGGTCGCGGTGTGCGTGTCCTGGACGTGGCGTCGGGGCCCGGACGCTACCTCCAGGACCTGCTCGCGGAGTACGAGCCCGGCACCGTGCGTGCCGAGTGCCGCGACCTGGACCGCGCGGGCCTCGCACAGGGCGAGCGTCAGGCGGCCGAGCGAGGGCTGACGGGGATCTCGTACGCGTACGGCGACGCCCTCGACCCGGCGCCGTCCTCCGCCGCGCCCGACATCGTCGTCGTGTCGGGGCTCTACGAACTGCTGCTGGACGACACCGTCATCGAGGCGTCCGTCGCACGGCTGCGCGAGATGCTCGCGCCCGGCGGGGTGCTGGTCTTCACGACCCAGACCCACCACCCTCAGTTGGAGTTCATCGCGAACGTGCTGCCGAACCGCGAGGGCGTCCTGTGGGAGATGAGGTGCCGCCCCGTGGAGCTGGCCGAACGGTGGGCCGCTCAGGCCGGGTTCACGGAAGTGGCGAGCCGGCGGGAGTCCGTGGGGCTGTTCACCGTCACGACAGCGAGGCGCTGACGATCAGCGCGAACCCGGCGACGGCGAAGAGCGTACGGACGGCGTGGAAGCGGTTCCAGCGGCTCTCGAAGGCCGCGCGGACGGCGCTGTCGGGTTTCGGCCCCGGCGAGGTCTCCGAGGACGCCAGGGCGTTGTTGAGCGGGATGTTGCCCGCGACGGTGACGAGGTGGTTGACGACCACGCAGATCAGGCCCGCCATCAGCAGCCAGAACTGGCTGTCCGAGCGGTCGTCGACGGGGACGGCGAGCGCGGCGACCGGGAAGGCCACCTCGGCGAGGAACACGAGCAGGAACAGCCCGCGCGGTACCTCCTCGTTGACGCGGCGCATGGCCGTCACGAACTGCCCGTCCGTGAGCCGGGCCAGCGCGGGCATGATCCCGGTCAGGAAGATGAGCATGATGCCGGCGTACAGACCGGTGAAGACGACGGCGAGCGCGAGCAGGACAGTGGCCATGCCGCACATCATGGCGCGTGGCGAGGGGCGGCGCAGCACCCGTTTTCACCGGCGGCCTCCCAAGGCCCGCCGCACCGCCTCCACGACCTCCCGCCCGCCGTCGTCGCCCGGCACGGTCAGCCCCTCGCGCGGTTCGCCTGTCCGATCGCCTCGGCCAGCTCCTTCACCGACTCGTCCTCCGTGGAGGCGGCCAATGTACGCGCCCGCTTCTCCAGTTCGGCGAGGTCGGGCGCACCGGGCAGAGCGCCGTGAGAAGCGCGGTCGCCGTCCGCCGACTCACCACGCAGCGCCTCGGCGAAGTACGCGGCGACGGCGGTGACCTGGAGCCGCGGCTTCGCGTCGCCCCAGAGCCGGGAGTCCACCGCGCTCGTGCCGACCGAGCCCGACCGCTCGCGCGGCGCCCGGGTCCCGGGGTCCAGCCAGCGCACCGTCGCCTTCGCCACCGCGCCACTCGCGCCGGGCCGCAGCCTGACGGCGTACAGCGCCGTCACGGTGTGCCCGGGTCCGACCTCGCCGCCGTCGACGCGGTCGTCCCTGAAGTCCTCGTCCGCGACGGCCCTGTTCTCGTAGCCGATCAGCCGGAACCGCTCGACCGCGTCCCTGTCGAACGCCACCTGCGCCTTGGCGTCCCTGGCACGCAGTTCGACGTTCATGGGGAGCTGGTCGACGAAGACCTTCCTGGCCTGTTCCCTGTCGGAGACGTACGTCGTGTGTCCGTCGCCCCGGTCCGCCAGCTGTTCCATCAGGGCGTCGCCGTAGTCGCTTCCGACCCCGACGCCGAACAGCGTGACGCCGTGCTCGGTACGGGCCTCCGCGATGCGTTCGAGGATCGCGTCGGCCTGTGTGTCACCGGTGTTGGCCAGCGCGTCCGACAGCAGGACGACCCGGTTGGTCGCGCCGCTCCTGAGGCCGTTGACGGCCTCCGCGTAGCCGTTCTCCACGCCCGCCCCGAGGTTGGTCGACGCGGCGGGTTCCAACTCCTCGATGACGTCGTGGATCCGGGAGCGGTTGTCGCCGACCCGGGTCATCGGCAGCCTGGTCTCGGCCGTGGCACTGAAGGTGACCAGGGCGATCGAGTCGTCTCCGCGCAGCTCGTCCGTAAGGATGCCGAGCGATTCCTTGACGAGGTCGAGCCGGCCCTTCTCGGCCATGGAGCCCGAGATGTCGATCACGAACGTGAGCGCGGCGGGCGGGCGTTGCCCTGCGTGGTCGGCCTGACGGGTGGCGAGGCCGACACGTACGAGGGACCAGTCGTCGTCCGCGCCCGGCGCCGCCGCGCCGTCCACCGTGACGGAGAAGCCGTCGCCCTCGGGGCGTGGGTAGTCCTGGCGGAAGCTGTTGACGAACTCCTCGGGCCGTACGGTGCCGGGATCGGGCAGGCGTCCCTCACCGAGGGTGCGGAGCGCGTATCCGTAGGAGGCGGTGTCCACGTCCAGGGCGAAGGTCGACAGATAGTCCGGCTCCGGCGCGAAGTCACCCCCCGGTTCTTTGTCCTGCTGTTTCTGTTCGCCCTCCCGCTGTCCCTCGCCCTGTTCGGCACCGTCGGCCGGGCCCGCGGCCCCCGGTCCCGCCCCGGTGCCGGGCTCGCCCGCACGGGCCGGTCCGTCGGCCTTGTGGCTCATGTCCCGCGTATCGCCGCCGCCCGAGCAGCCGGCGAGCAGCAGCCCGCCCGCCAGCAGTGCGGCCACCGCGCCTCGGCACGCATGTCGACGCGCCGTCGTGCGGAGCTCTGTCCTTGTGTCGCGCTGTGTCACGGTCCCCCCTGGAATCACCGGCACTTGTGAATCTGACGTTCGAGACGTCCGGCGGGACCGGCGCGGGAGGTTGCGGATGAATCTCAATGCGGCAACGGGCCACGGGAGTTCTCCGCGTCCACACCGCGTCCACACCGATTTGGCAAGGAGTCGCCACTCCCTGAACTGCACTTGTCACGGTGTGCAGTCTCATGAGTACATGGAGTGGCGTACGGCTCCGAGGGGATGGCGGGGGTGGTCAGCCGTGGCACATGTTCCGGGCTCCGTACTCAACAGGTCGGCGCTGCCGAGAAGCGCACTGCGAGGGGACGCGGTGGAGACTCTCCGACCGGCGGGCCGGCCGGTCCGCGGCACCCACCAGGTGGCCGCCACGCTGGCGGCGCTCGTCCGTTCCGCGCGTCACGAGCTGCTGACGTTCGACGATCCGGGCAATTCCCTGGGCAAGGGCCTGCCGTTGCCGTTCGTGGAGTTCGCCACGGCGTGCGTGCGCGCGGTGGCGGAACGGGCGGACCCGGAGGCGCGACCGGAGCCGCGCACCGGCACGAATCCCGGCCCGAGCCCCGGCACCGGAGCGGGGTCCGACGCCGGGACCGCTCCCCTGCCCGCCGTCGCGCTCACGGTCCGGCGGATCGTGCCGCGCCGGGGTCTGGCCGCGCTGCCGTACGAGCTGCGGGCGCTGGCCCGCGGGGCCCGGCAGACGGAGTCGATCCCGTTCAAGATGGTCCTCGTGGACCGTACGACGGCCGCGCTCCCCCTCGACCTGGATCTCCACTTCAACGGGCTGCTGCTGGTCCGGGACCCGGTCGTCGTCGGGGCCCTGGTCCGTATCCATCAGCACTGGTGGGACAGCGGTGAGGAGTGCTCGGCTCGCGGGAGCGCGCCGGACGGCGCGGCCTGGGACCCGGCACCGGTCCCCGCACCGGCCGGCACGGGGACCGGTGCCGACCCGGGCTGTCCGGCCGGAGCGGCGGCGGGGGCCGGTCCCGAGGCGGGCGCCCTTCCCCCTCACTTACGTCCCGTGCTCGAAGCCATGCTGTGCGGGCTCACCGACGAGGCGGCGGCGGCTCGTCTGGGCATGTCGCCCCGCACCTACAGCAGACGGGTCGGCGAGCTGCTCACCGCTCTCGGCACGACGAGCCGCTTCCGCGCGGGGGCGGAAGCGGCTCGTCGGGGCTGGCTGTGAACGGCGCGCGCGGCACCGTCAGGGGATCAACTCACGATGTCCTTGCGGGAGAAGTTGCGGAACGCGAGCGCGAAGAGCACCAGGGCGTACGTCACCGAGATCGCCGAGCCCTTCAGCATGCCGCTCCACTCCAGCTGGGGCTGGACCGCGTCCGCCCAGGCGAACTGCCAGTGCGCGGGCAGGAATTCCCGCCAGTCCCCCAGCGCCGTCACCTGGTCGAGCACATTGCCGATGATGGTCAGCCCGACCGCGCCGCCCACCGCGCCGAGCGGCGCGTCGGTCTTGGTGGAGAGCCAGAAGGCGAGCCCCGCCGTGACCAGTTGGGAGACGAAGATGTACGCGATCACGAGCGCCAGGCGCGGCACGGTCTCGGCCGTCCCGAGGGAACCGCCGGTGGGCAGCTCCAGCGGCCCCCAGCCGTACGCGGCCGTGCCCGCCGCCAGCCCGACGACCGGCAGCAGCACCATCGCCGCCAGGCTCATGGCGAGCGCCACGGCCAGCTTGCTCCACAGCAGCCGGGCGCGCGGCACCGGCGCGGCGAGCAGATAGCGCAGGGAGGACCAGCTCGCCTCGGAGGCCACGGTGTCTCCGCAGAACAGCGCGACGGGTACGACCAGCAGGAAGCCCGCCGAGACGAAGAGACAGACGGCGGCGAAGTTGGCCCCGGACGCGGTCGCGGTGTCCATCAGGTTGATCCTGCTGCCGCCCCCGCCACCGCCGTCCTCGTCGCCGCCCGGCGTCCCGCCGATGGCGAAGGCGACGATCAGGATGAACGGCAGGACCGCGAGGATCCCGCCCATCGCGATCGTCCGCCTGCGCTTGAGCTGCCGCAGGAGTTCGACCCGGAGCGGCAGGGTGCGGCCCGCCCGGTAGCCCGGAGCCGATTCGGTCAGCGCGCTCATGCGGAGGCTCCTGAGATGAGGGTGAGGAAGGCGTCCTCCAGGCGGCGGTGCGGTCCGACACCGGTCAACGCCACGTCCATCCGGATGAGTTCGGTGACCAGGGTGTTGGTGCTGGCACCGTCGAGCTGTACGAGCAACCCCTCGTCCGTACGGATCGCGGATCCGATCCCGGCCAGCGCGGCGATCTTGTCCACGACCGGCTCGGGCACCTGCCCTGCCGTGGTGACCAGCACGGAGTCGCCGGAGCCGGTGATCTCGGCGACGGGACCGGCCTGGACGAGCCGGCCGCGGTCCATGACCACCAGATGCGTACAGGTCTGTTCGACCTCGGAGAGGAGATGGCTGGAGACGATGACGGTCCGGCCGTTGGCCGCGTAACGGATCATCACGTCGCGCATCTCACGGATCTGCGGCGGGTCGAGGCCGTTGGTCGGCTCGTCCAGGATGAGGAGGTCCGGCAGACCGAGCATGGCCTGCGCGATCGCGAGTCGCTGCCGCATGCCCTGCGAGTAGGTGCGTACGGCGCGGGCGAGTGCGTCGCCGAGTCCGGCGATCTCCAGGGCCTCTTCGATGTGCGAGTCCTCGGCGGGGCGGCCGGTGGCCCGCCAGTACAGCTCCAGGTTGTCCCGTCCGGACAGGTGCGGCAGAAAGCCCGCGCCCTCCACGAAGGATCCGACGTGGGACAGGACGGGTGCGCCGGGCCTGATGGCGTGCCCGAAGACCCGGATGTCTCCGGCGTCGGGGGTGATGAGGCCCATCAGCATGCGCAGGGTCGTGGTCTTGCCCGCGCCGTTGGGGCCGAGGAGCCCGAGCACCTGCCCCTTCTCGACCCGGAAGGAGAGATCCCGTACGGCATAGCGGTCGGCGGACTTGGCGTAGCGCTTCGACAGGTCCGTGATCTGGAGCGGTACGTCGGCGAGTGCCGGATCGGGCGCCGGTGCGCTGACGCGGCGGCGGGCGGTGAACAGCAGCGCGGCGGCGATCAGCGCCCCCGCCAGCGGCAGGCCCCAGACCCACCAGGCGAGCGTGGGGGCGGCGGTGGCCAGGGCGGGCGCCGTGGGTACGGACAGGTCGCCGGCCGGTGTGACGGTGTAGTTGGCGGGGGCGGCGGGTGACGCGTAGGCGAGGTCGGTCGAGGCGAGGACGACGCGCAGCCGGTGCCCGGCCTCCAGTTTGTGGTCGATGGCCGGCAGTGTCAGTTCGACGGTCTTGCCGTTGCCCGCTTTGACGCCTTCGACGCGGATCGGGGCGACGAGTTGTGAGGGCAGGACCTGGCGGCCGTCGGGCCCGACGTCGTAGACCTTGCCGAAGAGCACGGCGTCGTCGGTGTCGGCCTTGACGGTGACCCGGACCGTCGGTGAGCCCGTGACCTGGAGCGAACGGTCGAGCGGGGACGAGTCGAAGCGGGCGTACTGGCCGGGGAAGTCGAGGGCGAGCCCCATGCCGAACGAGGACAGCTGGGACAGTCCGCCGCCGAGACCCGGCACGGTGGAGATGGCGGGCGGGCTCGCGCCGGCGGGGTTGTCGAAGGACTGGGCGCGCCCGGAGAGCGTGACGTTCGTTATGCCGCTGCGCAGACCCGGATAGCTGTCGCTGCTCGCGCCCCTCAACAGCGCCTGGCCGTCGGTGGAGTCGACGCCGCCGGTCCGGCTGACCCGGAAGGCGGGCCCGGTGTCGGCGCTCGTGTCCTTCTTGAGGTAGTGGTCGAACCAGGAGGAGATACGGCTCTCGATCCGGCCGGTCTCGGCGTTTCCGCCGTCGTGGCCGCCGGCCATCCAGTCGACGGCGACGGGCGCCCCGTTGCCCTTGATCGCCTTCGCCATGGCGTCGGACTGGCTGAGCGGGAAGAGCGAGTCGGTCTGGCCCTGGATGATCAGCGAGGGCACCTTGATGCGGTCGCCGATCGCGGACGGGCTGCGCTCCGCGAGGAGTTCGCCGGCCGCCGCGTCGGGCTTCCCTGCGACGGCGACCCGGTCGTACATCTCGCAGAGCTGCTTCTCGAAGGTGTCGCAGCCACCGCCGGTGGAGAAGAAGATCCCGGCCCAGAGCTTCTTGAAGACCCCGTCGGGGAAGAGCGAGTCGGCGAGGTTCCAGTAGGTGATCACGGGGGCGATCGCGTCGACGCGCGGGTCGTAGCCGGCGCCGAGCAGCGAGATCGCTCCTCCGTAGGAGGCTCCGCTCATCCCGACGCGTGGGTCGCCGTCGGCGTCGAGCTGGACCTCGGGGCGCCCGGCGAGCCAGTCGATCAGCCGGGAGACGTCCTTGACCTCGTGGGCGGGGTCGTTGAGTCCGATCTTGCCGGTGGACTCGCCGAACCCCCGCGCCGACCAGGTCAGTACGGCGTAGCCGTCGCGCGCGAGCTTCTCGGCCTGGGCGCGTACGTCGTTCTTGCTGCCGCCGAAGCCGTGGCCGAGCAGGACGGCGGGCCTGCGCTTGTCGCCGTCGTCACCGGCGGTGAAGTACGAGGTGTCGATCCGGGCGCCGGGCATCTCCATCGTCTGGTCGGCCCGGTGCACGGTGGGTGTGCTGTCCGAGGCGACGGCGGTCCAGGTACCGGCACCGACGAGTACGGCGGCCACGGCGGCACCCGCGAGCCATCGTGTGCGCGGCCGTGGCCGTCGAGGGGTGGGGATCTCCATGCTTGAACCCTAAACGGCCCCGCGCGGCGCCCACGCTGACACCGGTCGGAACTGACGGGCCTCCTTGAGGAGTACGGGATAGCGTCGCCGTACACCAGCCGTGGTACGCGCCCGGCGCCGCGCGAGGAGAGACGACCGATATGACCGGCATGGAGATCCGCCGAGCGACGACGGTCGCCGAACTGGTCGCGGCCCAGCATCTGTACGACGGCCCGGCCCGCCCGGAGTGGGCGGAGCGCTTCCTCGCCGCTCAGGGACATCTGCTGCTGATCGCCTATGTCGAGGGCGTCCCGGCCGGATTCGTCTCCGGCATCGAGATGCTGCATCCGGACAAAGGCGTCGAAATGTGCCTGTACGAGCTGTCCGTCGACGAGCGATACCGGCGTCGGGGCATCGGCCGGGCACTGACCGACGCCCTGGCGACCGTCGCGCGCGAGCGCGGCTGCTACGACATGTGGGTGGGCGTGGACACCGACAACGAACCGGCACTGGCGACGTACCGCTCCGCCGGAGCGCGTGACCAGGGTCACTTCGCGATGCTCACCTGGGAGTTCCCGGCCTGATCGGCAGGACACCCCCTAGGGCCACTCGGCGGTGACGAGCCACAGCCGGCTGGTGAGCCGTACGCCCTGCCGGGTCTCGAAGGCGTGGAAGGCCTCCGTGGCGGCGTCGTGCGCGCGGATGCGCGTCCGCTCGTCGGCGTCCGCCAGGGTCAGCCAGTGCTGGAGGGGCCCCCATCCCATCAGGAAGGCGGACGCGTCGGAGGCGTCCTTGCCCCAGTGCTGGGTCAGCGCCATCGCACGCAGACCGATCCCCTTGAAGCCCGCGTCGCTCAGGACACGCTCGGTGTGCGCCGGGTCGGCGAAGGATGTGGGCTGGTGCTTGTTGTCCTCGTTGAAGGCGGGCAGCGTGACCTGGGTGCCGATGGCCGCGAAGATCACCGCCTGGTCCATGAGGCTGAACGACTGCGGGCAGACGAACGCGAGCCGTCCGCCCGGCCGTAACGCCCGTCCGATGTTGCGGAACGCGGCGGCGGGATCGGCGAAGAACATCACCCCGAGGCGGCTCACGGCGATGTCGAAGGACGCCTCCTCGAACTCGTACACCTGCGCGTCGCCCCACACGAACGTGACGCCCTCGATCTCCTCCGCCGCCGCGGACTCCCTGGCCCGCGTCAGCATCGGCCCGGACAGATCGATCCCGACGGCCCGCGCCCCCCGCCGCGCCGCGAGCCGCGTGACCCGGCCGTTCCCACATCCGAGGTCGAGAAGCCGATCACCCTCCTTTATGCCGGCCGCTTCGAGCAGCGGAGCATTGGCGGCGTCGTTCAGATTGTCGTACCGATCTTGGTGCTCCGCCCAGTGCCTGCCCTCATAGCCGTTCCACGCCTCGGCCTGGGCTGAATTCACCATGTCCGTCATGCCTTCCATACTGCCGCTCCTCCCGTCTTGCGCCCATAGCATGGCGAGAACTCGACGCGCCCGGCGCGCCGGTTTCACGGTCAGCGACGGGGAACACTCCAGCGGACCGTCCCTGACTCCTCCTCACCTCCGACGGCCTCCCGCCCTCCTACAGTGCGCAGTAGCCCCGTTCGTACCGTGCGAGCTTTGAAAGGGAGACCGCCGTGAAGACCTTCACCCTGCCCGGCACCGACATCCTTGCCCCGAACGTCGTGCTCGGCCTGATGCGTATCGCCGACAAGTCGCAGGACGACATCCGCGAACTCGTCCGCACCGCACGTGACGCGGGCATCGACTTCGTCGACCACGCCGACGTCTACGGCGGCGAGTTGCACGATTGCGAACGCCGCTTCGCCGACGCGATGGCGCTGAGCCCGTCGCAGCGCGACGAGATCACGATCCAGACCAAGGCCGGAATCGTGACGGACGGCCCGTACTACGACTTCTCGTACGACCACCTCGTGCAGTCGGCCGAGCGCTCACTGGCGGCCCTGCGGACCGACCGCATCGACATCCTGCTGCTGCACCGGCCCGACGCGCTTGTCGAGCCCGAGGAGGTGGCCCGCGCCTTCGACGCGCTCGAATCCTCGGGCAAGGTGCGCGCCTTCGGTGTCTCGAACCACACACCGGGCCAGATCGATCTGCTGCGCAAGTACGTGCGCCAGCCCATCGTGGCCAACCAGCTCCAGCTCTCGATCACGCACGCGCCGATCGTCGCTCAAGGGGTCGCGGCGAACATGCTCGCGGAACAGCAGGCAGCCACCCTCGACGGCGGTGGCATCGTCGACTACTGCCGACTGCACGACATCACCATCCAGGCATGGTCCCCCTTCCAGGCCGGTTTCTTCACCGGCGTCTTCCTCGGCTCGTCGGACTACCCCGAGCTGAACGCCGTCATCGACCGCCTCGCCGCCCAGTACGACGTCCCCGCCATCGCGATCGCGACCGCCTGGATCACCCGTCACCCCGCCCTGATGCAGGTCGTGTTGGGCACCACCAACCCGGAGCGCGTCGCGGGCGCGGCCCAGGGCTCCGAACTCCCGCTCACCCGGGCCGAGTGGTACGAACTGTTCCGCGCCGCCGGCCACCTCGTTCCCTGACCTCGGATCCGTGTCCCGGGGCGGTGGAGCGCTGCGACGGCCCGCGCGGAATAGGGGTACCGTGCGGGCCGTCGCGGTCTGGTGGGGCGTCAGGGCTCAGTGGTTGCGGGGGAAGCCCAGGTCCACGCCCGCCGGGGCGTCCGCCGGGTCCGGCCAGCGGGTCGTGACGACCTTGCCGCGGGTGTAGAAGTGCACGCCGTCGTTGCCGTAGATGTGGTGGTCGCCGAAGAGCGAGTCCTTCCAGCCACCGAAGGAGTGGTAGCCCACCGGCACCGGGATCGGCACGTTCACGCCGACCATGCCCGCCTCGATCTCCAGCTGGAAGCGGCGGGCCGCGCCGCCGTCGCGGGTGAAGATCGCCGTGCCGTTGCCGAAGGGGGAGGCGTTCATGAGGGCGACGCCCTCGTCGTACGTCTGCGTGCGCAGCACGCACAGCACCGGGCCGAAGATCTCGTCGCGGTAGGCGTCGGAGTCGGTCGAGACGTGGTCGAGGAGGGACAGGCCGATCCAGTGGCCGTCCTCGTAGCCGTCGACGCGCAGGCCGGTGCCGTCCAGGACGACTTCGGCGCCCTGGGCGGCGGCGCCCGTCACGTACGACGCCACCTTGTCGCGGTGGGCCGCCGTGATCAGCGGGCCCATCTCGGACGAAGGATCGGTGCCGGGGCCGATCTTGATCTTCTCGGCGCGTTCGCGGATCTTGTCCACGAGTTCGTCGCCGATCGCGCCGACCGCGACGACCGCCGAGATCGCCATGCAGCGCTCACCGGCGGAGCCGTACGCCGCCGAGACGGCCGCGTCCGCCGCCGCGTCCAGGTCGGCGTCCGGGAGGACCAGCATGTGGTTCTTGGCGCCGCCGAGCGCCTGCACGCGCTTGCCGTTGGCGGACGCGGTGGCGTGGATGTAGCGGGCGATCGGCGTGGAGCCGACGAAGGAGACCGCCGCGACGTCCGGGTGCGCCAGGAGGGAGTCGACGGCCACCTTGTCGCCGTGGACGACGTTGAGGACACCGTCCGGCAGCCCCGCCTCGGCCGCCAGCTCGGCCAGCAGATTCGCCGCCGAGGGGTCCTTCTCGCTCGGCTTCAGTACGAAGGTGTTGCCGCAGGCGATGGCCAGCGGGAACATCCACATCGGCACCATCGCGGGGAAGTTGAACGGCGTGATGCCGGCGACGACGCCCAACGGCTGCCTGATCGAGGAGACGTCGACGCGCTGGGAGACCTGCGTCGACAGCTCGCCCTTGAGCTGGGTGGTGATCCCGCAGGCCAGCTCCACGATCTCCAGCCCGCGCGCGACCTCGCCGAGGGCGTCGGAGTGGACCTTGCCGTGCTCGGCGGTGATCAGCGCGGCGATCTCGTCCCGGTGCGCGTCGAGCAGCGCGCGGTAGGCGAACAGGACACCCGTACGGGCGGAGAGCGAGGACGTGCCCCAGCTGCCGTACGCGGCCTTCGCCGCCGTCACGGCCGCGTCCACCTCCTCCGGCGAGGCGAGCGCGACCTGGGTGGTGACCGCGCCGGTCGCCGGGTCGGTGACCGGGCCCCAGTTGCCCGACGTGCCCTCGACGGTCTTGCCACCGATCCAGTGGTTGACGGTCTTCATTACGTGCTCCTTCGGGTCCGGCGGCACTCTGTCAGAGGTGGCGGCGGCGGGCCGCGGCATTCCGGTCGTACTCCTCGCGTGCTGTGACCGCGGACGGGCGGGTCGCCGTCTCGGCCACGGGAACATCCCACCATGCCTGGGCGGGAGGCGCGCCCGACACAGTGTCTGCCGTTTCGGTCTCCGCGTAGACACATGTGGGGACGTCGGACTCGCGCGCGACGGCGAGAGCTTCGCGCAGGTCACGAATGGTTTTGGCGCGGATGACGCGCATCCCGAGCGAGGCCGCGTTGGCGGCGAGGTCGACGGGCAGCGGGTCGCCGGTGTAGGTCGGCGAGCCGATCGTGTCCGCCTCCCGGTAGCGGTACGCCGTACCGAACCGCTCCGCGCCGACGGACTCGGAGAGGCCGCCGATCGACGCGTAGCCGTGGTTCTGGAGGATCACCAGCTTCAGTGGGAGGCGCTCCTGGACGGCGGTGACGATCTCGGTCGGGTTCATCAGATACGTGCCGTCGCCGACCAGCGCCCAGACGGGCCGCCCGGGATCGGCCAGCAGGACGCCGATGGCGGCCGGGATCTCGTAGCCCATGCACGAGTAGCCGTACTCGACGTGGTACTGGTCGCGGGAGCGGGCGCGCCACAGCTTGTGGAGGTCGCCGGGGAGCGAGCCGGCCGCGTTGATGACGATGTCCTCGTCCGTGACCAGCGCGTCGAGCAGGCCCAGGACCTGCGGCTGGGTGGGCCGCAGGAGGTCTTCGGCGGTGTCGAACGCGGCGTCGACCCGGTGCTCCCAGCGCTCCTTGTCCTGCGTGTACTCGGCGGCGTAGGCGGCGTCGACACGGTGGCCCGTGAGGGCCGTGGCGAGGTCTTCCAGGGCGGTGCGGGCGTCGGCGACCAGGGGCGAGGCGGCGAGCTTGTGGGCGTCGAAGCCGGTGATGTTGATGTTGAGGAAGCGGACGGACGGGTGCGCGAAGAGCGTCGCCGACGCGGTGGAGAAGTCGGACCAGCGGGTGCCGACGCCGATCACCAGGTCGGCGGTGCGGGCCAGTTCGTCGGCGGTGGCGGTGCCGGTGTGGCCGATCCCGCCGACGTCCGCCGGGTGGTCGTGGCGCAGACAGCCCTTCCCGGCCTGGGTGGAGGCGACGGGGATGCCGGTGGCCGTCGCGAGGGCGGCCAGCGCGTCCTCGGCCGCGCTGTGGTGGACGCCGCCGCCGGCGACGAGCAGCGGACGGCGGGCCGCGCGGACGGCCTCGACGGCGTCGGCGAGTTCGTACGGATCGGGGCCCTGCCTGCGGACCCGCCAGACGCGCTCGGCGAAGAACTCCTCCGGCCAGTCGTACGCCTCCGCCTGGACGTCCTGGGGCAGGGCGAGGGTCACCGCGCCCGTCTCGGCGGGGTCGGTGAGGACCCGCATGGCGGCGAGCGCGGCCGGGACGAGCGCCTCGGGGCGGGAGATGCGGTCGAGGTACTTCGACACGGGCCGCAGCGCGTCGTTGACGGAGATGTCGCCCGCGTGGGGCACTTCGAGCTGCTGGAGGACGGGGTCGGCGGGGTGCGTCGCGAAGATGTCGCCGGGGAGCAGCAGCACGGGAAGCCGGTTGATGGTGGCGAGGGCGGCGCCGGTGACGAGGTTGGTGGCGCCGGGGCCGATGGAGGTGGTCACGGCGTGGGTGGCGAGGCGGTTGCTCTGGCGGGCGAAGCCGACGGCGGCGTGGACCATGGCCTGTTCGCTGCGGCCCTGGAAGTACGGCATCTCCGGGCCCGCCTGGACGAGTGCCTGGCCGATGCCCGCCACGTTGCCGTGGCCGAAGATGCCCCAGGTGGCGTCGATGAGCCTGCGGCGGTTGCCGTCGCGTTCGGTGTACTGGCGGGACAGGAAGGCGATCAGCGCCTGGGCCACGGTGAGGCGGCGCGTACTCATCGGTGGGTCTCCTCGTCCGTGTCGGGCCGGTCGTCCGGCCGGGGGGCGCGGTACACCGGCAGCCGGGGGTCGACCGCCTGGCCGGGCCAGGTGTCGCGGATCCAGCCGTGGTCGGGATGGTCGCGGATCAGCCACTGTCGGGTCTCGCCCGGTCCGGCCATGACGTTCAGGTAGTACATGGTGCGGCCGGGGGCGGCGATGGACGGGCCGTGCCAGCCGTCGGGGATGAGGACGGTGTCGCCGGTGCGGACCTCGGCGAGGACGTCCGTACCGCCGGGCCTGGAGGGCGAGACGCGGTGGTAGCCGAGACCGTCGTCCTCGATCTCGAAGTAGTAGATCTCCTCCAGCTCGGACTCGACGCCGGGGTGGTTCTCGTCGTGCTTGTGCGGCGGGTACGACGACCAGTTGCCGCCGGGGGTGAGGACTTCGACGGCGATCAGCCGGTCGCAGTCGAAGGTGTCGGCGGCGGCGAAGTTGTTGACCTGGCGGGAGCAGTTGCCGCTGCCGCGCAGTTCGACCGGAACCTCCGGTGCGGAGCCGTAGCGAGCGGGGAGTTGTCGCTCGCACTTCGCTCCTGCCAGGGCGAAGCGGCCTCCCGCACCGGAGGCGATCTGGGCGTGGGCGTCACGCGGAACGTA
This sequence comes from Streptomyces niveus, assembly GCF_001723055.1. Lineage (GTDB taxonomy): Bacteria > Actinomycetota > Actinomycetes > Streptomycetales > Streptomycetaceae > Streptomyces > Streptomyces niveus. The sequence goes on along the minus strand of NZ_MDCR01000084.1, from coordinate 12,048 downwards.
CGCGAAGTCCGTGACGGAGCTGAACACGCTTTCTCTGCCCAGCAGTTCAAAGATCTCGCCTTGCGTGTGCACCGTACAACCGCCGCTCAGCGGAAGCACGATCCACTCGCTGTCCCCGCTGTCCAGCGTGTGGGTGCCCCCGGGCGGCAGGTCGAGGACGCGCAGGGCGCTGTGCAGCCAGCCCGCCCGCCGGGGGTCAATGTCGAGCGCGTACGGGCCGCTCGCCGCGCTGCCCGCGCGCACGTGCCGCTCCAGGAACTCCCCGTCGAGGCCCTGGTCGGTGTCGGTGTCCGTCGTCATGGTCGCTCCGTATCCCTCCGCACGTCTGCCTACTCTCCCCGTGGCCCTACAACTGCCGTGGCCGGGCGGCCACCGGCCCTACAGCAGACCCACGGCGGTGTCGACGGCCGCCGCGACGTCCCCGTCCACCGGGTAGAGCAGCGAGCGCCCCACGACCAGGCCCTGCACCGTGGGCAGGCGCAGTGCCTCGCGCCACTTCTCGTACGTGCCCTCCTGGTCGTCGCCGATCTCGCCGCCGAGCAGGACGGCGGGCAGCGTGGAGGTCTCCATCACCCGGGCCATGTCGCCCGGATTCTCGGTGACGGGCAGTTTCAGCCAGGTGTACGCCGAGGTGCCGCCGAGGCCGGAGGCGATGGCGATGGAACGGGTCACGGCCTCGGCCGTCAGGTCGGTGCCGAGCCGTCCGTCCCTGCGGTGGCAGATGAACGGCTCGACGAAGACGGGCAGCCGTCGCTCCGCCATGGCGTCGACGGCGCGGGCGGCCGACAGGAGGGTGTCCGCCGAGCGCGGGTCCTCGTAGTCGACGCGAAGCAGCAACTTGCCCGCGTCGAAGCCGAGTCGGGCGACGTCCTCGGCGCGGTGGCCGGTGAAGCGGTCGTCCAGTTCGAAGGCGGCGCCCGCGAGGCCGCCCCGGTTCATGGAGCCGACGACGACGCGGTCCTCCAACGCGCCGAGAAGCAGCAGGTCGTCGAGTATGTCGGCGGTGGCGAGGACCCCGTCCACGCCGGGGCGGGACAGCGCGAGGCAGAGCCGCTCCAGCAGGTCGGCGCGGTTGGCCATGGCCAGACGGCGGTTGCCGACGGCGAGGGCGCCCCGGGCCGGGTGGTCGGCCGCGACGATCATCAGCCGTCCGCCGGGGCGCAGCAGGGGGCGGCGGGCCCGGCGGGCGGCGGCCTCGGCGATGGCCTCGGGGTGGTGCGTACGGATCCGTACGAGTTCGGAGACGTCGACGCGGGTCACAGGGCGGCCTCCGGAGGCAGCGTTCCCGGGGTGGGAACGGGGCCGCCGCCGAGGACCTGGACGACTTCCCGGGCGTAGGGCATGGCGGAGGAGCAGGCGAGGCGGGCGGCGACGATGGCGCCTGCGGCGTTGGCGTACCGCATGACGCGCTCCAGGTCCCAGCCGGCCAGCAGTCCGTGGCAGAGGGCGCCGCCGAAGGCGTCCCCGGCGCCGAGGCCGTTCACGACCTCCACGGGGACGGGCGGCACTTCGGCGACGGTGCCGTCGCGGTGCATGGCGAGGACGCCCTTGGGGCCCTGTTTGACGACGGCCAGTTCGGGTCCCGCGGCGAGGAGCGCGCGGGCGGCGGCGTACGGTTCGCGCTGCCCGACGGCGACTTCGCACTCGTCCAGGTTGCCCACGGCGACGGTGGCGTGGCGCAGCGCCCGCGCGTACAGGGGCCGGGCCGCCGCCATGAGCGCCCGCGGATCGTCGGATGTGGCGGAGGTGCCGGGGTCTTCGGTGTCGTCGGCCGGTGCCTTCCAGAACATCGGGCGCCAGTCGAGGTCGAAGACGGTGATGGCGGTCCCGGGCCGGCGCCCGGAGGACCGTTCCTCGGGGCTGTGCGCCCGCGCCTCGCCGCGTGCGCGCAGGGCGGTCAGCGTGGCGGCCCGGCTGGGCTCCTCGCACAGACCGGTGCCGGTCATCCAGAAGATCCGTGCGGCCCTGATGGCGTCGAGGTCCAACTCGTGCGACTGGATCTGGAGATCGGGCGCCGTGGGCTGCCGGTAGAAGTAGAGCGGGAAGTCGTCCGGGGGGAAGATCTCGCAGAACGTCACCGGGGTGGGCCACCGGTCGACCGGTGTCACCCACCGGTCGTCCACCTCGAACTCCCGCAGGGCGTGGTGGAGATAGTCCCCGAACGCGTCCCGTCCGGTGCGGGTGATGACGGCGGCCCGGCGGCCGAGCCGGGCGGCGGCCACCGCCACATTGGTCGCGGAGCCGCCGAGGAACTTCCCGAAGGTGTCGACCTGTGCCAACGGGACTCCGGTACGCAGCGGATAGAGGTCAACGCCGATCCGCCCCATGGTGATCACGTCGTACGGCTCAGGCATGCGCGTCCCCTCGTTTCGACGGCCAGTGCCAGGTCTAGTGCTCTCTCCCGACCTCTGTCAACGTTTTGTCCTTACATTCGGACGAACGCTTGACACTCTTCTCGGACGGCCGCGAGGCTGACCGGTATGACCTCCTCCGTACCCCCGCTGAACCGCATCAGGGTCGGGTCGGCACCCGACTCCTGGGGCGTCTGGTTTCCCGACGACCCCCAGCAGGTTCCCTGGCGGCGTTTCCTCGACGAAGTGGCCCTGGCCGGATACGAGTGGATCGAACTCGGCCCGTACGGCTACCTCCCGACCGATCCGGTCCGCCTCGCCGACGAGACGGCCTCGCGCGGCCTGAAGGTCTCGGCCGGCACCGTGTTCACCGGACTTCACCACGGGCCCGCCGTCTGGGACAGGACGTGGTCGCATGTCGCCGACATCGCGGCGCTCACCAAGGAGATGGGCGCGGACCATCTGGTCGTCATCCCGTCGTTCTGGCGTGACGACAAGACGGGTCAGGTGCTGGAGGAGCGGACCCTCACCGCCGCGCAGTGGCACGACCTGTCGACTCAGACCGAACGGCTCGGCCGTGAGGTGCTCGACCGCTTCGGGCTGAACATCGTGGTCCACCCGCACGCCGACACCCATATCGACAGCGAGGAGAACGTCACCCGGTTCCTGGACGCCACCGATCCCGCGCTGGTGTCACTGTGTCTGGACACCGGGCACTACGCCTACTGCGGCGGCGACAGCGTGAAGCTGATCGAGACCTACGGGGAGCGGATCGGCTATCTGCATCTCAAGCAGGTGGATCCGGAGATCCTCGCGGACGTCGTCGCGGACGGGGTGCCGTTCGGGCCGGCCGTCGCGCGGGGCGTGATGTGCGAGCCGCCGGGCGGAGTGCCCGCGCTGGGACCGGTACTGACGGCGGCCCAGGATCTGGACGTCGATCTCTTCGCGATCGTCGAACAGGACATGTACCCCTGCCCGCCCGACAAGCCCTATCCGATCGCCGAACGGACGCGCCGCTTCCTCCGCTCGTGCGGCGCGTAACCCGGGTCCCCTGTCGAACAGTTGGGCCATCGACACACTGACCTCCATTGCGTCGCTTCTGTCACAGAGATCCGTTTAACGTCACGCATATCTCCATTACGCGGGTTTTACGTCACAGTGGCGCGACAGCCCCTCCCTCTCCGTCACTGTGAGTCGTTCAACGGGCACAGGCTCAGTGATCACCAGCGTTTCAGTCGCAGCCCTCCAGACGGCCCCCCGGCCGCCGCTGCGGCGGGCGCAGGGAGGTGCCACGCATGACGGACAGAAGTCTCTGGTCCTACAAGGAGATCGCCGCTCACATCCGGGTACAGCCGGACACCGTCCGTTCCTATCGCAAGCACGGTCTGCTTCCGCCGCCGGACCACGTGGAGAACGGCAAGCCCTACTGGTACGCGGACACCGTCCGCGCCTGGGTGGCCAAGCGCCCGGGGAACAGAGGCCGCAGAGAGTGAACCGCGGGAGCTGACTCCCGCGCCGGGTCGCCGCCCGACCGGGCCGCAGGGCCCCGTACATCCGCCACTGGTGGATGTAACGGGGCCCTCGGTCCGGGTGACGACGACTCAGACCCCGACCTTGTCCCGCTCACCCGCCCCGGACACGGCCCCTTCGGACCCGCCCGTGCCGTCCGTGCCGCCCACCAGGGCCGCCGGATGCGAGCCGCCCTCGCTCACCCCGAACCGGTCGTGGAAGCGGCGCAGCGGCCCCGGCGCCCACCAGGTGGCCCGGCCCGTCAGCTTCATCACCGCGGGGACCAGCAGACTGCGTACGACCATCGCGTCCATGACGACCGCGAGCGCGATACCGAGCCCGAGCATCATGGTGTTGGTCACCCGCGAGGTGCCGATGGCGACCATGACCACCGCCAGGATCACCGCCGCCGCCGTGATCAGGCCTCCGGTGCGCTGAAGCCCGAATATGACGGACCGCTCGTGGTCCCCACTGCGGTCGTACTCCTCCTTGATCCGGGATATCAGGAACACCCCGTAGTCCATGGAGAGTCCGAAGGCGACGCAGAACATCAGCACCGGAAGGGTCGTCTCGATGTCCCCCGTCGGGGTGAAACCGAGGAACCCGGACAGATGGCCGTCCTGGAAGACCCAGACGACCGCTCCGAACATCGCCGTGAGGCTGAGCGCGTTGAGCGCCACCGCCTGTATCGGGATGAGGACACTGCCGGTGAGCAGGAAGACCAGCAGCAGGGTCACCACGACGATGATGCCCGCGGCCAGGGGCAGCCGGTCGCCGATGGCGTCCTTCGAATCGACCAGTACGGCGGCCGTGCCGGTGACCGAGGTGTCGAACGCGGCCGGTTCGGCGCGCAGTTCACGGACGAGCCGCTGCGTGTCCTGGTCCACCGCCTCGCCACGGGGCAGCACCGTGAAGTACGCGTGGTCTCCGGAGACGACCGGTCCGTCGACGCGCAGCACATCGGGCAGCGCGGCCACCCGGTCGCGGTAGTCGGCGTACTCCGCGGCTGTCGCCCCGCCTTCCCCGAGCACTTCGAGCCCACCCCCAGGACTGCCAGGGAACGCGCTCCTGATGTCCTCCTGGACCACTCGGGCCTCCGCGCTGGAGGGCAGCTGCCGGTCGTCCGCCGTGCCGAACTTGACGCCCAGGAAGGGCAGTCCGAGCAGGACCAGGCCTGTGGCCGTCGCGACGGCGAAGAGCGGAGCCCTGCGCATCACCAGCGCCGCCGTACGCCCCCAGCCGCCGCTCGTCCCCTCCACCGTCCCGTCCGCCGTCCCGTCGCCCGGTACCGGCTTCTTCCGCCCCTTGCCGAACAGCCGTCGCAGGTCGAGGGAGTTGACCCGGTGGCCGAGCAGCATCAGCGCGGCCGGGAGCAGGATCAGCGCGGCGGCGGCGGCGAGCAGCACCACCGCTATCCCGGCGTAGGCGAACGAGCGCAGGAAGTACTGCGGGAAGACCATCATCGCCGCGAGCGACACCGCGACCGTCAGTGCGGAGAACAGCACCGTCCGTCCGGCGGTACGGAGCGTGGTGCCCACCGCGTCCCGCACGTCCACGCCCTCGGCCAGCTCCTCCCGGAATCTGCGCACGATGAACAGGGCGTAGTCCACGGCCAGTCCGAGCCCGAGGGCCGTGGTGAGGTTCTGCGCGAAGACCGAGACATCCGTGATCTCGGTGATCCCCCGCAGCACCGCGTTGGTCCCGAGGATGGCGACGATGCCGATGCCCAGCGGCAGCAGGGCGGCGATCGCGCTGCCGAAGACCATGACGAGCAGGACGAGAGTGACCGGCAGGGCGATCAGCTCGGCCCGCAGCAGATCTTCCTGGATGATGGCCTGCATCTCGTGCCGTACGGCCACGGGCCCGCCGACGGAGACGTCCAAGGACCCCTGCGTGCCGCGGAATTCGGGTGCTATCCGCTCCAGGGTCTCGCCGGCCTCCTTCTCCGTGCCCACGATCCTGGCGGCGATCAGCGCCTCGCCCCCGTCCTCGGCGCGCAGCGCGGGCGCCCGCGTCTGCCAGTACGAACCGACGCCTACGACCCCGTCCTCGGCGGCCAGCCGCTCGGTGAGCCGCCCGGCCTCGGCGGCGACGGACGGGTCGTCCACCCCTTTGCCGCCCGCGTCGACGAGCAGCAGCAGATTCGGCTGGGAGGCCGGGAACTCACGCTCCAGCGCCTTCGTGGCGTAGGTCGACGAGGCGGCGGGGTCCTCCCAGCCGCCGCTGCCCATCCGGTCGCCGACCCCGCTCCCCGCGAAGACCGCCAGCGCCGTGATCACCAGGGCGGCCAGCAGCGAAAGCCGTGGGCGCGCCGTGACGAACCGGGTCCAGCCGCCGACGCGCGACCCCCTGTTGACTTCGGACATAGTGCGGTGTCCCCTTCACCTTGGCCCAGAACATGGGTCGGCCACTGCCATAGAATGACAAACACGAGTGATCGCTCGCATAAATCAAGAATGCGAGCGAGGACTCGCGTTTGTCAACCGCAGTCAACCGATCGAGGGATCCTGGGAGTTCACGTGCCTGAAGCGAGGAGAGGCGGAGCCGTGGGGCGAGACAGCCAGGACAGTGCGGCCGGGGACGGCGCGGCCAAGGGCGGCGGCTCCACCGAGGACACGGGCAGGCCACGGCGCCGCCAGGCACGCGGCGAGCGCCGTATCGCACAGCTCCTCGAAGCCGCGGGCCGGGTCTTCTGCGCGACCGGCTACACGGCGGCGAGCACCAACTCCATCGCCCGGGAGGCCGGCGTCTCGCCCGGCACGCTCTACCAGTTCTTCCCGAACAAGGAAGCCATCGCCGTCGAGCTGGGCGACGTACTCCTCAATCGCTGGCGCACGACGTACGGCCAGGCGTTCACACCCGCCCACATGGATCTGCCGCTCCCGGAGATGCTGGACGCCGTCCTCGATCCGCTGATCACGTTCAACTGCGAGAATCCGGCGTTCGCCGTCCTGATGCACGGCTCCGAGATCCCGGGGCAGGTGACGGAGGAGCACGACGTCCTGCACTCCACGCTGCTCACCCGGGTGGAGGAGATCCTGGGCAGCTACCTCCCCGACACCCCGCGGGCCGAGCGGACCAGGACGGCGGAGTTCGTCTTCGTCCTGTTCAAGGGCGGCCTGGACCTGATCCTGTCGCACGAGGGCGAGGAGCGGGAGGCGTATGTCGGGGAGCTGAAGAACGCCATGTTCCGCTACCTGGACCCCCTGGTCGGCCACGCACTCCCCCACTGCCAGGCACAGCGGGAGACGGCGTCACCGGACTCCTGACGCCACCCGAGAACCCGCGCCGCGATCCCGGACTCGCATTCATACCCCCTAGGGGTATAGTCTGTCGTAGGTCAGGGCGTCGCGGCGTTTCCGCGCCCCTGGCAGCCCTTTCCCGTTCCGCATGCCCGCCCGGAGGAGAACGCCATGACCGCAGAGACGAAGACCGCGACGGGGACCACCCAGGCCGCCGGTTCCTGCTGCTCGCCGACCGGCTCCTGTCACGACGGCGCCGCCGAGACCACGACGGGCGCCGTCACGACGGTGTACGCGGTCACCGGCATGACCTGCAGTCACTGCGAGGGCGCGGTCTCGGGCGAGATCTCCGCGATCAAGGGCGTCACATCGGTGGCGGCCGAGGCCGCCAGCGGCCGGGTGACCGTGGTCTCCGAGGCCCCGCTCGACGAGAGCGACGTGCGCGCGGCGGTCGACGAGGCGGGTTACGAGCTGGCCGGCCAGGCCTGAGCGATCTCGTCACGGGGCCGTACGCGACCGGTTTCCCACCGGGCGGCGTGCGGCCCTCCCGTCGTTCCGGTCGCCCCGCGCCACAACAGCCCCGCTCAGCCCGCGATCGGCGGGGCCGCGGGGTTGGCGGCGGCCTTTTCGTCTGTTTTCGTAGTAACCAACAATTTGCGGTCCCGCTCCTTCACATGAGGCACAGGACCTTCACAAAGAGATCTAGATCACATAGATTTAGGGGTAACCATCCGGGCAGCTCGCGAGTCTAAGAGGCGATGCCGAGAACGTCTTGGGGGACGTTCATGAGATGTCTTGGGGGATGTCTCAGGCAAGCGTTGGCCGGGGGACGTGCAACTGGGGAGCTTTGAGCGGCCCCCCTGGTTCGTACGGACCCCGGCAGACCGCGTGAAACTGGCTTCTGCCGGCAACCGCAGACGCCCGGCCCGGATCCCGTGGGGGGAATCCGCACCGGGGATATGGGAAGCGCCCCGCTATACCGACCCGTGGGGGGATCGGGAAGCGGGGCGCTTTCTGTTGCGCTCGGGTGGTGTCCGTCCTGCGAGGCTCAGCGGCTCTCGACAGGGACGAAGTCGCGCAGGACCTCGCCGGTGTAGATCTGGCGCGGGCGGCCGATACGGGAGCCGGGCTCCTTGATCATCTCGTGCCACTGGGCGATCCAGCCGGGCAGCCGGCCGATCGCGAAGAGCACGGTGAACATCTCGGTCGGGAAGCCCATAGCCCGGTAGATCAGACCCGTGTAGAAGTCCACGTTCGGGTAGAGGTTGCGCGAGACGAAGTAGTCGTCGGAGAGCGCGTGCTCCTCCAGCTTCAACGCGATGTCGAGCAGCTCGTCGGACTTGCCGAGCGCCGAGAGGACATCGTGCGCCGCCGCCTTGATGATCTTCGCCCGGGGGTCGAAGCTCTTGTAGACGCGGTGGCCGAAGCCCATCAGCCGGACGCCGTCCTCCTTGTTCTTCACCTTGCGGATGAAGGAGTCGACGTCGCCGCCGTTGGCCTGGATGCCCTCGAGCATCTCCAGCACCGACTGGTTGGCGCCACCGTGCAGCGGGCCCCACAGGGCGCTGATGCCGGCGGAGATCGAGGCGAACATGTTCGCCTGCGACGAGCCGACCAGCCGCACGGTGGAGGTCGAACAGTTCTGCTCGTGGTCCGCGTGCAGGATCAGCAGCTTGTCGAGGGCCGAGACCACCACCGGGTCCAGCTCGTACTCCTGGGCGGGGACCGAGAAGGTCATGCGCAGGAAGTTCTCGACGTACCCGAGGTCGTTGCGCGGGTAGACGAAGGGGTGACCGATCGACTTCTTGTACGCGTACGCCGCGATCGTCGGGAGCTTGGCCAGCAGCCGGATCGTCGAGAGGTGGCGCTGCTGCTCGTCGAACGGGTTGTGGCTGTCCTGGTAGAACGTCGACAGCGCGCTGACCACGGAGGACAGCATGGCCATCGGGTGCGCGTCACGCGGGAAGCCGTCGAAGAAGCGCTTCACGTCCTCGTGCAGCAGCGTGTGCTGGGTGATCTCGTTCTTGAAGGACGCCAGCTCGTCGACCTTGGGAAGTTCACCGTTGATGAGCAGGTAGCCCACCTCGAGGAACGTCGAGCTTTCGGCGAGCTGCTCGATGGGGTAGCCGCGGTACCGCAGGATGCCCTGCTCACCGTCGAGATAGGTGACGGCGGATTTATAGGCGGCGGTATTGCCGTAGCCGCTGTCCAGGGTCACCAGGCCGGTCTGGGCCCGCAGCTTCCCGATGTCGAAGCCCTTGTCGCCGACGGTGCTGTCGATCACCGGGTAGGTGTACTCGCCATCGCCGTACCGCAGTACTACAGAGTTGTCGCTCACGTCATCCCTCACCGACGTAGTGCCTCTTCTTCGAGGTGCCCTGACTGACTCCACCATCCCCCATTTGGCTCAGGAGAGTGCACTCGGGGTCGACCATTAGGCCTATTCGCGGCACTGAGTGCCGCCAACTTCCACATCCTGCCCCCTTCGCCCCGGTTCCGAAAGTCCGGGGTGGGCATTCCCTCCCCGGACACTCCCCTGGAGGGGGTCACGCCGGGTCCGGACGGGGCCCTAGAAACCGCCGGCCTGGAGGCCGCCCGAGAGGCGGTGGTCGAGGGCGGTGAAGCGGCGGCCGGCGGAGACCGTGCGGACAGCCTGGCCTATCGCCTTCCGGGAGCCGACGAGGACGACGAGCTTCTTGGCCCGGGTGACCGCCGTGTAGAGCAGATTCCGCTGGAGCATCATCCAGGCGCCGGTCGTGACCGGGATGACCACGGCCGGGTACTCGCTGCCCTGCGAGCGGTGGATCGTCACCGCGTAGGCGTGCGCCAGCTCGTCCAGCTCGTCGAAGTCGTACGGCACGTCCTCGTCCTCGTCGGTGCGCACCGTCAGGCACTGGTCGTCCGTATTCAGCGAGGTCACAACCCCGACCGTGCCGTTGAAGACCCCGTTCCGCCCCTTGTCGTAGTTGTTGCGGATCTGGGTGACCTTGTCGCCGACGCGGAAGACACGGCCGCCGAGCCGCTTCTCCGGCAGCTCGGGCCGGGCGGGGGTGATGGCCTGCTGGAGCAGCCCGTTGAGGGTGCCCGCGCCGGCCGGGCCGCGGTGCATCGGGGCCAGCACCTGGATGTCGCGCCGCGGGTCGAGGCCGAAGGTGGCGGGGATACGGCGGGCCGCGACGTCCACCGTCAGCTTTCCTGCCTCCTCCGTCTCGTCCTCCACGAAAAGGAAGAAGTCGCTCAGGCCCTGGGTGATGGGCTGGACCCCGGAGTTGATGCGGTGGGCGTTGGTCACCACGCCCGACTGCTGGGCCTGCCGGAAGATCCGGGTCAGCCGCACCTGCGGCACGGGTCCGGCGTCGGCCAGCAGGTCCCGCAGCACCTCGCCCGCACCCACCGACGGCAGCTGGTCGACGTCACCGACGAGCAGCAGGTGTGCACCGGGTGCCACCGCCTTCACGAGCTTGTTGGCGAGCAGCAGATCCAGCATGGACGCCTCGTCGACGACGACCAGATCGGCGTCGAGGGGCCGGTCCCTGTCGTACGCGGCGTCGCCGCCCGGCTTCAGTTCCAGCAGCCGGTGGACGGTGGACGCCTCGGCTCCGGTCAGCTCGGCGAGGCGTTTGGCGGCGCGCCCGGTGGGCGCGGCGAGCACCACCTTCGCCTTCTTGGCCTTCGCGAGCTCCACGATCGAGCGGACCGTGAAGGACTTTCCACAGCCCGGCCCGCCGGTCAGGACGGCGACCTTACGGGTGAGGGCGAGCCGCACCGCGGCCTCCTGCTCGGGGGCCAGCTCGGCTCCTGTGCGGCCCGCGAGCCAGGGCAGGGCCTTCTCCCAGACGACGTCCTGGAAGGCGGGCATCCGGTCCTCCCCGGCCCGCAGCAGCCGCAGCAGCTGGGCGGAGAGGGACAGCTCCGCACGGTGGAAGGGCACCAGATAGACGGCGGTGACGGGCTCGCCCCCGTCGGGGCCCGGCACCTTCTCCCGGACCACCCCCTCGTCATCGGCGGCCAGTTCGGCCAGGCAGTCGATGACCAGTCCGGTGTCGACCTGGAGAAGCTTCACCGCGTCGGAGATGAGCTGCTCCTCGGGCAGGAAGCAGTGCCCCTGGTCGGTGGACTGGGAGAGCGCGTACTGAATCCCCGCCTTCGCGCGGTCCGGACTGTCATGCGGGATGCCGACGGCCTGGGCGATGCGGTCGGCGGTGAGGAAGCCGATGCCCCACACGTCGGCGGCCAGCCGGTAGGGCTCGTTCTTCACGACGGAGATCGAGGCGTCGCCGTACTTCTTGTAGATGCGGACGGCGATCGAGGTGGAGACGCCGACGCCCTGAAGGAAGATCATGACTTCCTTGATGGCCTTCTGCTCCTCCCAGGCGGCGCCGATCAGTTTCGTCCGCTTGGGGCCGAGGCCGGGCACCTCGACGAGCCGCTTGGGCTCCTTCTCGATGATCTCCAGGGTGTCGACGCCGAAATGCTCGACGATCCGCTCGGCGATACGCGGACCGATGCCCTTGATGAGACCGGAGCCGAGATAGCGGCGGATGCCCTGGATCGTCGCGGGCAGGACCGTCGTGTAGTTCTCCACCGTGAACTGCTTGCCGTACTGGGGGTGCGAGGCCCAACGGCCCTCCATGCGCAGGGACTCCCCCGGCTGCGCGCCGAGGAGCGAGCCGACCACGGTGAGCAGATCGGCGCCCCGGCCGGTGTCGACGCGGGCGACCGTGTAGCCGTTCTCCTCGTTGCTGTACGTGATCCGCTCAAGAACGCCTTCGAGCACGGCCAGATTGGACATGATCCGACGCTACCGCCCGGGTACGACACCCGGCCCGCCCTGTGGACAACTCCCGGCCGCGCAGGGCTTCGAGGGGTGCCCGGAAAGCTCTAGGGGCCCGGTCCACCGGACCGGGCCCCACGCACTCCCCCCTCCAACGCAAAGCTTCCCGATC
>NZ_MDCR01000083.1 GCF_001723055.1 Streptomyces niveus | reverse complement strand
TCGCCGCCGCGGCGGCGAGCGTGGAGAAGGAAGCCGGACGACTCGATGTCCTCGTCAACAACGCCGGAATATCCGGCCGGTTGGCGGGCGGGGCGCAGAATCCCACGACCCTCGACCTCGACGTCCTGCGCACGGTCCTGGAGACGAACGTGTTCGGGGTGGTACGGGTGACGAACGCGATGCTCCCGCTGCTCAGCCGTGCCGCCGCGCCCCGGATCGTCAACATGTCCAGCAACATGGGCTCGCTGACGCTGCGGACCGGCCCGGTCATGGCCGCCTACTCACCCTCCAAGTCGATGCTCAACAGCGTCACGGCACAGTACGCCCGCCAATTCGCCGACACGGACATCATCGTGAACGTGGCCTGCCCCGGGTACGTGGCAACCGACTTCACCGGATTCGCCGGGGAACGAACACCCGAGCAGGGCGCCGCGATCGCCCTTCACCTCGCCACGCTGCCCGACGACGGCCCCCGAGGCGGCTTCTTCGACGACGAGGGAGCCGTCACCTGGTAACCCGGAGTCCCTGACGGCCGGGATCAGTTCGCCCCGCGCGCCACGCGGTGGCGGAGGTAGACGACCCCCGACGGGAACGTGCGGTTTTCGACGAGTTCGAGGTTCACCCGGCGTTCGGCCTGGGGGAAGAACGGAACGCCGCCGCCGACGAGTACCGGGTAGACCCTGGCCCGGTACTCGTCGATCAGGTCCGCCGCCGCGGCCTCGGCGGCGAGCGTCGCGCCGCCGATCGCGATGTCGCCCTCGCCCGGCTCGGCGCGCAGTCGCTCGATCTCCTCCGCCAGGCCGCCGGAGGCCAGGCGGGCGTTGCCCCGCACCTCCGCCAGCGTCGTGGAGAACACCACCTTCGGGAGGGCCTTCCAGAGCGCGGCGAACTCATGCGTCGAGAAGTCGAGCGACGGGCTCTCCTCGGGGGTCTCCCAGCACAGCATGTCCTCGTACAACCGCCGTCCCAGCAGGTGGAAACCGAGCCCCCGCACCTCGTCGGTGGCGAGGCGGAAGACCTCTTCGTCGGGCGCCGTCCAGTCGAAGCCGCCGTCCGGCCCGACGACGTAGCCGTCGAGTGAGACGCTCATCGAATAGGTCACCTTGCGCATGGGAAGTCCTCCTCGGTAGCGGGTTCGACAGTACGACCGCCGGGACGCCCCGGACTCATCGCGGCGCGCGGGACGCCCTACGCGCCCACCGTCCCGTCGACGCCCTCACGCAGCAGGTCGGCGTGGCCGTTGTGGCGGCCGTACTCCAGCAGTACGTGCACCATCACCATCCGCAGCGAGACGTCCTCGCCCCACCGTGGCTGATGGCCCGTCAGATCCAGCGAGCCGGCCGCCCGCTCGATCCGCCGTGACGTCTCGACCTCGGCCTCCCAGGCGGTGAACGCCTCGGACCGGGACGAGGCGTTCACCGCCTGG
>NZ_MDCR01000082.1 GCF_001723055.1 Streptomyces niveus | reverse complement strand
AGGGCGAGCACGTCCCACCGCTTCCCGAACCGGCCGGTGCGGCTGCCGGACAGCCTGCGGTGGGACGTGCTCGCCCTCCATCAGGGAGTGCTGGACGGGCTCGGCCGGGCGGCCCGTGCGTACGGCGGCATCGCGTCGGTCGGGATCGACAGCTGGGCGGTCGACTACGGACTGCTGGACGCGGACGGGCAGTTGCTCGGCAATCCGCACCACTACCGGGACTCCCGCACCGAGGGGGTGGGCGAGCGGGTCTGGGAGAGGGTCCCGGCCGGCGAGCTGTACCGGATCACCGGGTTGCAGCATCTGGCGTTCAACACGGTGTTCCAGCTGGCGTCGGCGTCGGGCAGCGCCCAACTGGCCTGTGCGCGGACGCTGTTGATGATTCCGGATCTGCTGACGCACTGGCTCACCGGCAGTGTGGGCGCGGAGGCCACCAACGCCTCCACGACGGGCCTGTTCGACGCGCGTACGGGCGACTGGTCGGCCGCGCTGATGGACCGGCTGGGCATCGACCGGGGTCTGTTCCCGCCGATCCGGCGGCCTGGGGACGCGGCGGGGACGCTGCTGCCGTACGTGGCGGCCGAGACCGGGCTGCCGGAGTCCACCCGTGTGACGGCGGTGGCGTCCCACGACACGGCGTCGGCCGTGGCCGCCGTCCCGGCGACCGGGCCGGGCTTCGCGTACGTCTCGTGCGGTACGTGGTCACTGGCCGGTCTTGAACTGTCGCGGCCGGTGGTCACGGAGGCGTCCAGGGCCGCGAACTTCACCAACGAACTGGGTCTGGACGGAAGTTACCGTTTCCTGCGGAACATCATGGGGCTGTGGCTGCTGTCGGAGAGCCTGCGCACCTGGTCGGTCCGTGGACTGCCCGCCGATCTGGAGCCGTTGACGGAGCGGGCGGCGCGGTCCCGGCCGTTCGCCGCGCTGGTCGACCCGGACGACCCCTCGTTCCTCGCACCGGGCGACATGCCGTCGCGGATCGCCGCGTACTGCGCGCGCACCGGCCAGCAGCCGCCCGACGACCCGGCGGCGACGGTCCGTTGCATCCTGGAGAGCCTCGCCCTGGCCCACCGCGCCACGCTGCGCACGGCGGCCGAGCTGTCCGGCACGGAGATCCGGGTCGTGCATCTGGTGGGGGGCGGCAGCCGTAACGCGCTGCTGTGCCAACTGACGGCGGACGCGACGGGGTTGCCGGTGGTGGCGGGCCCGGCGGAGGCCACGGCGCTGGGCAACATCCTCGTACAGGCACGGGCCGACGGCCTGGTCGGCGACCGCTCCGAGATGCGCCGACTGGTCGCGCGTACGCAGCGGTTGCGCCGGTACGAGCCACGGGGCGACGGGCGGGCGTGGTCGGCGGCGGCGGCGCGGATCGGACTCGGACCGGGAGGTCCGGCCTGATCCGCCAGGGCGGGTTCTAGTAGCCGCCGATCGGCGCCGCCGCGTGGCTGACCGGGACGGTGTGGGTGATCCAGGAGACGCCGGCGAGCAGATGGAGCAGGAAGGACGTGGGTTCGGGCAGATAGCCCGGGACGCCTTCGCGCAGGGCGAGTCCGCTCTGGAGGTGGGTGCTCGGGGCGATGGCGAGGGTGCTGTGCGCGTAGGCGGCCGTGACCGGGCGGTGGACGTGTCCCGCGAGGACGCGGGCCACGTTCGTGTGCCGTAGGAGCACCCGGGCGAGCGCGTCGCCGTCCGCCAGGCGCATACCGTCCAGGAAGGGAATCCCGACCGGCAGCGGCGGGTGGTGCAGACACACGAATGCCGGGATGCCGGGCCTGCGCGCCAAGGCCGTGTCGAGCCAGTCGAGTTGGGCCGGGCCGAGCCGTCCGCCGCCCTCACCGGGCACCGAGGAGTCGAGAGCCACGAGGGTGAGTCCGGGCAGCTCGGCGACGTAATACGCCTGGTGCGCGCCGCCCATGAGGCCGGTCCCGCCGAACGCGTCGACCAGCGCGCCGGGTTCGTCATGGTTGCCCGCCACGAGGAACAGCGGCAGCGGGAAGCGCCCGAGCACCTCGCGCAGCACGGCGTACTCCTCCGGGGCTCCCCGTTCCACCAGATCGCCGGTGATCACCACGCAGTCCGGCGCCGGGTCGAGGACGAGCACGCGCCGCAGCGCCCGGCTCAGGCCTTCGGCGGGCGCGCCGCCGAGCGGGCCGGTGGTGAGGTGGGGGTCACTGAGGTGCGCGACGGAGAGAGCCATACGGCAACCCTGCCCGGTGCCGCCGGCATCCACCAACGGCCGTGCCCCGGCTGTCCCACCGGTGTTCCCGGCACACCGGCTGCGGTACGGTGCCTGCCATGGGCCCGTACTCGAACCACCGCGCGGTGGAGCCGCTTCTCAGCGGCCCTCGCGGTGAGTGCGCGCCCCGCGGCCTCAGCTTTCTGCTGCGCCGCGGTCGGGTGGGTTCGCCGCCCGTCCTTCGTTGTCGCTGACCCGTCGCGGCGACGCTCCCCTTCCCCCGCGCCTGCGTGCCGCTGCGGGTCGGCCCGTCGCCTTCCCACCGGTCCGTTCTCCCCGAGGAGCCCCTTGACCACCACCGCCATACCCGCAGCTCTCCGCGATCCCCACATCCCCGCCGACGGCCTGTACGAGGGGCACCGGGAGCTGCGTCGCGTTCCCGGCGACTGGGAGGACCGGCCGTACGAACTGTTCGGCCTCGTCCCGCAGTCGCGCACCATCGGCGCCGAGATCCGTGGTCTGGATCTGTCGGTCCCGCCGTCGCCCGCCGTACGGGACGAACTCGATCGCGCCCTGCTGGAGTGGAAGGTCCTGTTCTTCCGGGGGCAGCGGCTGTCCTCCGACGCGCAGCGCGCGTTCGCCCTCAACTGGGGCGAGTTGGAGACCAATCCGCTGCTGGCGGCCGGGGACGCCAAGGACGTGGCGCGTTTCGACCGTACGGCCGTCCCGACGTTCGAGAACGTGTGGCACACGGACGTCACCTTCCGGGAACGGCCCGCCATGGGCGCCGTGCTGCAACTGCGCGAGGTGCCGCCCGCCGGGGGCGACACCCTGTGGGCCGACATGGCGGTGGCGTACGACAATCTGCCGCGCGAGGTGAGGGAGCGGATAGACGGTGCCCGCGCCGTGCACGACTTCGTGCCGGGCTTCGCGCGGTTCTCCCCCGCCGAACGGCTCGCCGGCTTCCAGGACGACTTCCCGCCGGTGGAGCACCCGGTCGTACGCACGCATCCGCGGACGGGGCGGCGGATGCTGTTCGTCAACGCGTCGTTCACGACCCGGATCGTGGGGCTCGCCCGGGAGGAGAGCGACCGGCTGCTGCGACTGCTCTTCCAGCAGGCGCATGTGCCCGAGTACCAGGTCCGGTTCCGCTGGCAGGCGGGTGACGTCGCGTTCTGGGACAACCGCGCCACCCAGCACTACGCCGTCGCGGACTACGGCACGCACCGGCGGGTCGCCGAGCGGGTCGCCATCGCGGGCGACCGCCCGTACTGACCGTGGTCCCTGCCGTGTCGCGGGCGGCTACCGCTCCTCGGTGAGAGCGGCGATGCGCGCGCGGTAGGCGGCGATCTCGCGTTCGGTGAGGGCCAGGCGCCCGGGGCCCGCCTGGTCGGCGGCCAGGAAGGTCGCCTGTTCCATCGCGCTGTACAGCGGGCCCGGCAGGTTGAGCAGGAGCTGACCGTGCTCGGCCGTCTCGATCACCATCCACGAGTTGCGGTCGGCGGCACCTTCCCCGACGACGTTCGGCTCGATGGTGCTGGCGGCGACGACGGTCAGGACCGGGGGGATCGGGGTCTCTTCGCTCATGTCTCCCTCCCTATCAGGGTGACTCCTTCGGTGCCCAGTGATCGCGGCGAGTTCCCGCTCACACGGCACGGCGCGGGTCCACCGGGACCACCGGTGGACCCACGCCGACGTGCGGTTCTCGGACTGCCGGACCGAGTCGCCGCTCAGTGGCTGGGACCGCGCCCGCCGCCGCGCCGCCTGTCGTCCTGTCCGGGGGCGTCGAACTCGACCTGCTCCTTGCGGACGTCGGCCGACACCTCCTTCTGCTCGGTGACCTTCTCGGTCTCCATCCGTACGCGCTCCACCGCCACGGCCTCCTTACGGACGACCGCCTCCTCGGCGTGCAGGATCATCTCGGTCTCGGCGTTGCCCATGGGCGCGCGGCCGACGGTCTTGTCGCCCGGCTTGATGGGCTCGCGCACGATGCGGACCTCTTCGTGGGTGATCGGCACGGTGGTCGTGACGTTCTCGGTCACCACGATCTTCCGCAGCCGTGCCCGGCCGGACTCGTGCTCCTCGGTGCCGACCCGGAGCCGCTCCTCGGAGCGCACCATTTCCTCGTCGCCGCGACCGGTGGCGGAAGGAGTCGCGGCCTTGGCGGTGTCGGTACGGCCCTGGGCGCCGTTGCCGCTCGCGGTGTCGCCGGCCATCGTGGTGTCCTTGCTCTCCCTGGCGGCGTTGCCGGGCGCCGGGCTCATGCCCGGTGTCCCGCCGCTGCGCCCGGCGGGCCGGGTGAGGCCGTAGTGGTCGTACAGTTCCTGCTCCTGGGCGACGTCGAGATGCTCGTCCGCATCCATCCGGGGTGCGTCCTTGACCAGTTCCTTGGCGTGCGGGAACTGGAGACCGTTCGCGTCGCGGGTCGCGCCCGACAGGGGCACGAAGGACTCCTTCATCCCGAACATGCCGGTCTTGACAGTCACCCACTCGGCGCGGCCCGTCTCGTTGTCCAGGTACGCCTGCTCGACACTGCCTATCTTCTCCCCGGCGGCGTCGTAGGCGGTCAGACCGGTGAGTTCACCCACGTGGTGGAAGACATCGTCGGCTGCCATCAGTGATCACTCCTTGGCGGCGAGCCGGCGGGGTCCGGTGTCCCCGCGCGTCGGCTGACTCGCGTATCTCCATGCGGCACCTGCTGACGGCGGGCGGCAACCAGGGGAAAGGCCCCTTTGACCCGTCCGGGGGACAAAGGGGCGCCGCACACGCCCCGCAGGGCTCCGCGCAGATCGGTCGCCGGATTCAGCCATTCGGGTGACCCCTCGAACGGAGCGCTGGCCGATGCTCACACGTTGTGCATGTACGAGGACGGAAAGGAGTCGCCGATGATGCCGCTGAAGTCGACCGTGCCGGTCACGCCGACGGATCGGTCAGCCGCCGGTCACCGCTGTCCAGACGGCCGTGTCGGGGGCGAGCGTGTTCCCCTCCAGGCTGTCGCTGGCGAGCAGCACGGCGCCGTCCGGCAGCGGCAGGGGCGTCGCGGAGAGATTGATCCGGCATTCGAACCGGCCCTTGCGGAAGGCGAGTTCGCCGTCGCGGGCGGGCAGCCAGGCGAACGACTCGTCGCCCCGGAAGCGGGTGCGCACGGACAGGGCCGTGCGGTACAGCTCCAGGAAGGAGTCCGGCCGCCCGGTCTGGGCGTCCACCGCGTACTCGCCCCAGCCGTCCGGCTGCGGGAGCCAGCTGCCACCCGGTCCGAAACCGTGGCTGCTGCCGGAGCGGGTCCACGGGAGCGGGATGCGGCAGCCGTCGCGGCCCCGGGTGGTGCGTCCGGTCCGCTCCCACATGGGGTCGCGCAGGGCGTCGTCGGGCAGGTCGAAGACTTCGGGGAGGCCGAGTTCCTCGCCCTGGTAGAGGTAGGCGCTGCCGGGCAGGGCGAGGGTCAGGAGCGCGGCCGCCCTGGCCCGCCGGTGCCCGAGGGCGTCGTCGGGCGCGGGGTCGGTGCCGCCACCGGACAGCCAGGCGCGGTAGTCGATGCCCTGGGGAAGGGAGTAGCGGGTGCGGTGACGTACGACGTCGTGGTTGGAGAGCACCCAGGTGGGCAGGGTGCCGACCGCGCGGGCGCCGCTGAGGGAGGTGTCGATGACCTTCCTGAACTCCTCGGCGTCCCAGGGGCAGCGCAGATGGAAGAAGTTGAAGGCTTGGTGGAGCTCGTCGGGGCGGGTGTAGAGGGGCAGCCGGGCGGCGCTGACACCCGCCTCGGCGACGGTGATCCGGGGAGGCGCGTAGGAGTCGATGATCTTGCGCCAGGCCCGGTATATCTCGTGGACCTCGTCGCGGTCCCAGAAGGGGTGGTCCTCCCCCTCGGTCGGCGAGTTGAGGGAGGCGGAGTCGCGTCCTCCGGTGTCCCGCAGGGGTTCCACGAGGTCCTTGCGCAGTCCGTGGGCCACGTCGACGCGGAAGCCGTCGGCCCCGAGGTCGAGCCAGAAGCGCAGGATGCCCTCGAAGTCGGCGAGGACGTCGGAGTTCTCCCAGTTCAGGTCGGGCTGCTCGGCGGAGAAGATGTGCATGTACCACTGGCCGTCCGGCACGCGTGTCCAGGCGCCGCCGCCGAATTTCGACTTCCAGTCGGCGGGCGGCAGGCTGCCGTCCGGGCCCCGCCCCTCGCGGAAGATGAACCGGTCCCTGGCGGGTGAGCCGGGCGGTGAGGCGAGTGCTTCGACGAACCAGGGGTGCTGGTCGGAGCAGTGGTTGGGCACGACGTCGACGATGACCTTGAGGCCGAGGCCGTGGGCGCGCCGTACGAGGTGGCGGAAGTCGTCGAGGGTGCCGTGGCGGGGGTCGACGCCGCGGTAGTCGGAGACGTCGTAGCCGGCGTCGGTCCACGGCGAGGGGTAGAAGGGGGTGAGCCACAGGGCGTCGACGCCGAGACCGGCGAGATGGTCGAGCCGGTCCGTGATCCCGCGGAGATCGCCGATCCCGTCCCCGTCCGCGTCGGCGAAGCTGGGGACGTACACCTGGTAGACGACGGCCTCGCGCCACCAGTCGGGGGCCGGGGACAGGGGGCCGCCGACTGGTGGCGCGAGGCCG
>NZ_MDCR01000081.1 GCF_001723055.1 Streptomyces niveus | reverse complement strand
GCGGCCCGACTGGCGCTGGTATGCCACCGGCCCCGGCCACGGCGTCGAGCTGACCGCCGGGCCGCACGCGGGACGCCTCGTCGTCGGCGCGAACCACTCCGTCGCCCCGGCGGACGGCAGCACGGACACCGGGGCCGAGCCCCGGCACTACGCCGGGCACTGTCTGATCAGCGACGACGGCGGCGAGACCTGGCGGATCGGCTACGTCGACCCGGCGGGTGACGGCACGCACCATGTCAACGAGACCGCCGTCGCCCAACTCCCCGACGGGACGGTCTACTTCAACGCCCGCGACCAGAAGGGCAGCGCCCCGGGCAACCGGGTCCACGCCTGGAGCCGGGACGGCGGCGCGACGCTCGCCGAACCCTTCGACGCGGTCGCCTCGATCACCGCGCCGCCCGTGCAGGGCAGCCTCCTCCAGCCCGGCGGTGCGGCGGCCGGCGCCCCGCTGCTGATGGCCGCGCCCGCCGACCCCGGCGACCGGGCGTCGATGACCGTCCGCGCGAGTGCGGACGGCGGCGCGACCTGGTCGGCCGGACACCGGCTGTCCGACGCCAAGGCCGCCTACTCCGACCTCGTACAACTGGACGGCGAGCACGTCGGGATCCTCTACGAGACGGGGCGGGCCACCGCGTACGAGACGATCCGCTTCACCCCGCTCCCGCTCGCCGCGCTGACGGCGCCCTAGGGGCCGCAGGCCCTGTCCGACCGGTCCTCTAGGGTGACGGAATGCGACGTGTCATCCCCTCCACCGGCTCCCGCGCGGAGCGGCCCCGCCGGGACCGGTCGCGCGCATGACCAGGGAGACCAGGACGCTGCCGGCGCTCGCGCCCGGCGGGGTGGACACGCCGTTCGTCATCGCGGGATACGACGAGGTCGTCACCCACGACACCGTCTGGGACGAGCACTCCCACCCCTTCCACGAACTGCTCTGGAACGAGCGCGGCGCGTCCTCCGCCGTGGTCGGCGCGCGGGTGTGGACCGTCACCCCGGCGCTGGGCCTGTGGATGCCGGCGGGGACGCTGCACTCCGGTTCGGCGGTCGCGGGCACCTGGTTCCGGGCGAGCTTCTTCGGCTTCCGTACCACGTCATCGATCTCCCCGACGCCGGTCGCCGTCGAGATCACCCCGCTGCTGCGGCTGCTGCTGGAACGCCTCGGTGACCCCGCCCTCTCCGCCGCCTCGCGCACGGCGACCGAGGTGCTGGTGCTCGACGTACTCGCCCCGTCGCCACGCGAGTTGCTCGTCCACGTACCCACCTCCGCCCTGCTGCGCCCGATAGCCGACGCGGTACGCGAGGACCCGGGCGATCCCCGCACGCTGACCGACTGGGCCTCGGCGCTGCGCGTCAGCCCCCGCACGATCACCCGCGCGTTCAACACCGAGACCGGGACGAGCTTCGCGCGCTGGGTGGCTGCCGTACGGGCCCAGCACGCCGTGGCGCTGCTCACCCGGGGCTGGGACGTCGAGGCCGTGGCGGAGCAGGTCGGCTACCGGTCGGCGAGCGCTTTCGGTGTGGCCTTCCGGCGTACGACCGGACTGACGCCGGGCACTTTCCGTACGCATTGAGCCAGGCGCTCCGCGCTCCATGTCCCGATCGCTACAACCCCTGTCTCAAAGGGTCGATTGCGACACAGCGACCCCTTCTCATAAGGTGCGAAGGTAAGCCTTACCTAACCGGAGGTTTGCGGCCGCGCGACCCGATCGCGCGAGGACCGCACCCCCGACCCGCCGAAAGCTGAGTACGGACCCATGCCTGCACACCGTCTTCGTCTGCTCGTAGCGGCAACCGCCGCAGCCGCCCTGACGGGTCTCGCCGCCTGCGGCGGCCCGGCCGACTCCGCGAGCGAGAGCGAGAGCGAGGGCGCGGGCAAGAGCGGGAAGGGCGACGCGAACGCGTTCCCCCTGACGGTCGAGCACGCCCTCGGGAAGACCACCATCCCCGCCAAGCCCAAGCGCGTCGCCACGGTCAACTGGGCCAACGACGAAGTGCCGTTGGCGCTCGGAGTCGTACCGGTCGGCATGGCCAAGGCCAACTTCGGCGACGACAACGGCGACGGTGTCCTGCCCTGGACCGCTGAGCGGCTCGACGAGCTGAAGGCGGAGACGCCGGTCCTGTTCGACGAGACCGACGGCATCGACTTCGAAGCCGTGGCCGACACCGAGCCGGACGTCATCCTCGCCGCGTACTCGGGCCTGACCCGCCAGGACTACGACACGCTGAGCGAGATCGCTCCCGTGGTGGCGTACCCGGACGCCCCGTGGGCGACCCCGTGGCGCGAGATCATCCGGACGAACAGCGAGGCGATCGGGCTCGGCGACGAGGGCGAGAAGCTGATCACCGACCTTGAGGGCGACATCTCGCGGACCGTCGCCAAGTACCCGCAGCTCAAGGGCAAGTCGGCGATGTTCATGACCCACGTCGACCCCAACGACGTCAGCGAGATCGGCTTCTACACGGCGCACGACACCCGGACCCTGTTCTTCGAGGACCTCGGTCTGAAGATCCCGGGCAGCATCGCCAAGGCGTCCGAGGGCACGAAGAAGTTCGCGCTGACGAAGAGCGCCGAACAGATAGACGCGTTCGACGACGTCGACATCATCACCGGTTACGGGGACGAGAAGGGCGAGCTGCTCACGTCGCTCGGCAAGGACCCGCTGCTCTCGAAGATCCCCGCCATCGACCGCGGCTCGGCGTATCTGCTCCCCGGCGACAAGCCGCTGGCGACCGCCGCCAACCCGACGCCGCTGTCGATCTCCTGGGTGCTGGACGACTACGTCGCGGCGCTCGCCAAGGCCGCGGACAAGGTCAAGTGACGACGGTCGACCCCGTGGACCGGGCGGCCCCGGCGGCCCCGCCCGACCAGGCCGGAACGGCGGCGGACCCCGTCGCCGTGACGCCGAGACCGGCGGGCACCCGCGCCCTGTGGCTGCTCGTCGCGGTCCTGGTGCTGGCCGCCCTCATGGTGTCGTCCCTCGCCTTCGGCTCCCGCGCCGTCGCCTGGTCCGACGTCTGGGCGGCGCTCGGGGGAGCGGACGGCACCCTCGAACAGGCGGCGGCCACCAAGCGGATCCCCCGCACCGTCCTCGCGGTCGTGATCGGCGGCGCGCTCGGCCTGGCCGGGGCGGTCATGCAAGGGGTGACCCGTAACCCGCTCGCCGACCCGGGCATCCTCGGCGTCAACATGGGCGCCTCGCTGGCCGTCGTCTCCGCCGTCGCCTTCTTCGGGCTCACCTCGCCCACCGGATACATCTGGGTCGCGACGGCGGGCGCCGCGGTCTCCGCCCTGTTCGTGTACGTGGTCGGGGCACTCGGCCGGGGCGGCGCCACGCCCCTCAAACTGGCCCTCGCCGGCGCCGCCACGTCGGCGGCGTTCGCCTCACTCGTCAGCGCGATCGTCCTGCCGCGCAACGACATCGCGGGCAGCTTCCGGCTCTGGCAGATCGGCGGCGTCGGCGGCGCGTCCTTCGAGCGCATCGGCCACATCCTGCCCTTCCTCGTGGCCGGCTTCGCCCTGTGCCTGCTGTCGGCGCGCGGGCTGAACTCCCTCGCGCTGGGCGACGAACTCGCGGCCGGCCTCGGCGAACGGGTCGCCGTCGTACGGTCCGTGGCCGCGCTCGGCGCCGTCGTCCTGTGCGGCGCGTCCACCGCGGTCGCCGGGCCGATCGCGTTCGTCGGCCTCGTCGTACCGCACGCCTGCCGGCTGCTGATCGGCGTCGACCACCGCTGGCTGCTGCCGTTCTCGGTGCTGCTCGGCGCGTCGCTGCTCACGGCGGCCGACGTGGTCGGACGGGTCGTGGCACGCCCCGCAGAGATCGACGTGGGCATCGTCACGGCGCTGATCGG
Source organism: Streptomyces niveus (assembly GCF_001723055.1). Lineage (GTDB taxonomy): Bacteria > Actinomycetota > Actinomycetes > Streptomycetales > Streptomycetaceae > Streptomyces > Streptomyces niveus. The sequence continues at coordinate 20,827 of NZ_MDCR01000081.1, read as the reverse complement.
CGCCCCGTTCTTCATCTACATCGTCCGCCGCCAGAAGGTGCGTGCCCTGTGAGCACCAAAACCGAGACCGGGGCCGGGGCCGAGCCCGCGCCCCAACCCGCGCCCGCAGCGGCCGTCACGGCGGTCGCCGCCGGCCGGCTCCGGCGCGCGTCCCGCCGCCGGGTGGTCGTCCTCGTACTCGCCGTCCTGCTCGTCGCGGCGTTCGCCGTCACCCTGATGGCAGGCCAGACGTTCTACCCGCCCCGCGACGTGATCCGGGTCGTCCTCGGCGAACAGGTACCGGGCGCCACCTTCACCGTCGGACGCCTCCGGCTGCCACGGGCCGTACTCGCCGTGGTGACGGGATTCAGCTTCGGTCTGGCCGGTGTCACCTTCCAGACCATGCTCCGCAACCCGCTCGCCAGCCCCGACATCATCGGCATCAGCTCGGGCGCGAGCGCCGCCGCCGCGATCGCGATCGTGACGCTGTCCCTCGGCGAGACGCAGGTGTCGGTCCTCGCCATCGCCGCCGGTCTCGGCGTGGCGATCCTCGTCTACAGCCTGGCGTTCCGGGGCGGGGTGGTCGGCGCGCGGCTCATCCTGATCGGCATCGGGATCTCCGCGATGCTCGACAGCACCACGTCGTACGTGCTGTCCCAGGCCGCCGAGTGGGATCTCCAGGAGGCGATGCGCTGGCTGACCGGCAGCCTCAACGGGGCGACGTGGGACCAGACCGTACCGGCGCTCGTCGCCGTGGCCGTACTCACGCCGGTGCTGCTGGCGCGCTCGCGCGACCTGTCCGCGATGCGGCTCGGCGACGACACGGCCGCCGCTCTCGGCGTACGCGTCGAACGCACCCGTATCACCGTGATCGTGGCCGCCGTCGGGCTGATCGCCTTCGCCACGGCGGCGGCCGGGCCGATCGCGTTCGTGGCGTTCCTCTCCGGCCCCATCGCGGCGCGGATCGTCGGCGCCGGTACGTCCCTGCTGGTGCCCGCCGGACTGGTCGGCGCCCTGCTGGTGCTCGTCGCCGACTTCTGCGGCCAGTTCGCCTTCGGGGCCCGCTACCCGGTCGGCGTCGTCACCGGCGTACTCGGCGCCCCCTACCTCGTCCACCTGATCATCCGCACCAACCGGGCGGGAGGCTCGCTATGACCACGACCCATTCACTCGCCGCCGAACATCTGACCCTCGGCTACGGCGACCGCACGGTCATCGAGTCCCTGGACCTGGCCGTACCGCCCGGCCGGATCACGGTGATCGTCGGCGCGAACGCCTGCGGCAAGTCCACGCTGCTGCGCTCCATGTCCCGACTGCTCGCGCCCCGCGCGGGCCGCGTCGTCCTGGACGGCAAGGAGGTGCACCGGCTGCCCGCGAAGGAACTGGCCCGTACGCTCGGCCTGTTGCCTCAGTCGCCGGTGGCCCCCGAGGGCATCACGGTCGCGGACCTGGTCGGCCGGGGCCGCCACCCGCACCAGACCGCCTTCTCCCGCTGGAAGAAGGCCGACGACGACGCCGTGGCAGCCGCCCTGGAGGCGACCCGTACGACAGCCCTGGCCGACCGGTCCGTCGACGAGCTCTCCGGCGGCCAGCGCCAGCGCGTGTGGATCGCGATGGCACTCGCCCAGCAGACCGATCTGCTCCTGCTCGACGAGCCCACCACCTTCCTCGACGCGAGCCACCAGATCGAGGTGCTCGACCTGCTGACCGACCTCAACGAGACCCGTGGCACCACGATCGTCATGGTCCTGCACGACCTCAACCTCGCGGCCCGCTACGCCGACCACCTCATCGCCCTCGCGGCGGGCCGCCTCCACGCGTCCGGCGCCCCGTCCGACGTACTGACGCGGGAGACCGTCCGCACGGTGTTCGGTCTCGACAGCCGCGTCATCGAAGACCCCGTGTCCGGCCGCCCGTTGATGCTCCCGATCGGCCGCCACCACGTACGCGCGTGAACGGGAGCAGTTCGTCGTCCGGGCCGTTCGTCGTCCGGGCCGTCCGTCATTCCACGGGCCAGGACTGTTCGGCCCAGATGGTCTTGCCCGTCGAGGACTGCCGGGTGCCCCACTTCTCGGTGAGCCGCGAGACGATGAACAGTCCTCGGCCGCCCTCGTCGGTGACGCGGGCGTGCCGGAGGTTGGGGGTGGTGGCGCCGGAATCGGTGACCTCGATGGTGAGGGACCGGTCCAGGATGAGGCGCAGCATGATGGGCGGCGTGCCGTAGCGGACGGCGTTGGTCACCAGTTCACTGACGAGGAGTTCGGCGGAATCGAGAGCGTCGGCGGACGGGGGGCCGGGGCGTTCGGTGAGCCAACGCCGGGTGATGCGGCGGGCGTCGGACGCCGCCCGGTCCTCGGAGGGCAGGTCCCAGACCGAGGTGCGGTCGGTCGGCAGGGGCCGGGTGCGCGCGAGCAGCGCGGTGCCCTTGTTGCGGGGATCTGCCGCCAGCCTGGTGAACATCCCGTCGGCCAGTTCGCGCGCGGTGCTGTAGACCGCGAGCAGCCGGCCGACGACCTCCGGGCTGAGCGCCGGGTCGAGTTCGTCGCTGGCCAGGATGAGCGTCGCGCCGTCGCCGACGCTCGACGTGGCCATGGCGAACGGTGCGCTGTCGGGGGCTCCCAGCCGGGGGCCGACCGGTGCGTCGATCCGTTCGATGCGGCCGTCCGAGTGGATCAGGCGGGGCGCGGGCTGCCCGGCGCAGGCGACGGAACAGGTGCGGGCGATCGGGTCGTACAGGGCGTAGACGCACCCGGCGGTCAGCGCGAGATCGCCGGAGTCGGCCACGCCGGTCCACTCGTGGGCCAACTGGGTGAGCGTGTCGCTGAGCCGGGCGAGCAGCTCGTCGGGCTGGAGCTCCAGCCCGGCCAGTGCGCGCAGGGCGGTGCGTACGTGTCCCATGGTGGCGACGCTCGGCATACCCATGCCGCTGACCTCGCCGACCACCAGTCCGCAGCGTGCGCCGGACAGGGGGACGACGTCGAACCAGGTGCCGCTGTCGGCGGTGGGTGACAGGGCGACGTACGCGGTGTCGATCCCCAGCCGTACGCCGGGGGGACGGGGCAGCAGCCTGCGGTGGACGGTGGAGGCGAGGGCCCGGTCATGGGCGGCGCGGCGCGCGTTGTCCAGGCACAGCGTCGCGTGGGCGACGGCGGACTCCACGGTCTGAAGGTCGGGCAGGATGTAGCGCTCGGACCGGCCGCACCGGAACATCCTCACGAGCCCCAGCACCCGCCCCCGGACGGTGAGCGAGGCCACGATCATGCTGTGTGCCCCGGCCGCGCGCAGGGAGTTCTCCCGCTCCGGGGTGTCCGACAGCCGGCCGTCCCGGCCGGACCTCAGGAGCACGGGCCGTGACTCCCGCAGGGCTCTGACGTAGGACGACTCACCGCGTACGGCCTCCAGTCCGCCGACGGCCAGTTCGGGATCCGGCGGCCCGGTCGTACGGAGGGCCGCGCGGCGCAGCAACAGCTGTTCGGTGTCGACGGGACGGAGCGGCGGGTAGTCGCCGCCGGCCACCTGGTCGATCAGGGAGACCACGACGAGATCGGCGAAACCCGGGCTCAGCGCGTCGGCGAGATCCTGGCAGGTCTCCATCACCTGGAGCGAGCGCCCGACCCGCTCGCGGACCCGGGAGACGGTCGCCGTCCGCTCGGCGTCGCGTTCCCGGCGGGTGACGTCGAGCACCGTCATGGCCAGCCCGATGACCTCGCCGTCCGCCCGGCGCAGCCGGAACGCGGACACGGAGTAGTGCTGCCGGTATCCGCCGGCGCTCAGCACCGTCACCAGCCGCGAGAAGACGGACGTCCCGGTCTCCAGGACACTCCTCGCACTCGCGAGGTCCCCCACCGGATCCGCCAGCCGGTAGACCTCGTCCAGACGGCGCCCGAGAAGGTCCTTGGACGCACTGCCGTGCATGCTGCCCGCCGCCGCGCTCACCCGGATCAGCCGCAGATCACGGTCGACGACCAGGAGCCCCAACTGCGACACGGAGAACAGGGCGCGCACGAGCGGCCCCTCCACATCCCCGTCGCCGCCCGCTCCGTCGGCTGCCCCGATGCCGGCCGCATGCCCCGGAAAGACCTCCCAGCCGCCTCCCTCGGCATCGGACCGCAGCACCACCCGCAGGGCCCCGTCGGCCCCGCGCACCGCCTCCACGACCTGTTGCCCCAGCGCCGCATCCGACGGGCGCCCGAACAGTCGCGCGGCGGCCTCGCTCCACGAGGTGACCCGCCCCGCGTCGTCCGCGGTGAAGAGCGGTTCCAGCGCCTGTCCCATCGTCGCGTCCACCGATCGTCCGCCTGGGAGCCCCCACGGCAGCTCCCAGGGAGGGGAGCCACCCTGCCCATTCTGGGCGCGACCGGGCAAACCTTCTCGTCGAGGACCGGCGACGCCGAGGCCGGCGCGGGTCGTACTATCTTCTCTACAGCACTGTAGAAGTTGGCACGCCCGGTGGCGTGTGGCGGGCCGCGTCCGACCGGCCCGTCATGACCCTCCGTACAAAAGGAGCCGCGGTCCCGCGATGGGTGAACCACTCAGCCCCAGCCACATCCCACCTTGCCGTCTCACACGCTTCGCACGCCTTACGCGCCTTACGCGCCTTACGCGTCTCACGCTTCCGGAAGCGGGGGCGGCGCGGTGACCGAGATCCTGCTGCTCCTGCTCGCGTTCGCGCTCGTACTCGCCTGCGCCGTGTTCGTCGCGGCCGAGTTCTCCCTCACCACCGTGGAGCGCGGCGATCTCGAACGCGCCGCCGAGGCGGGCGAACGCGGCGCGGAGGGTGCCCTCAAGGCCGTCCGACGCCTCACGTTCCAGCTGTCCGGCGCGCAGCTGGGCATCACCGTCACCTCGTTCGTCATCGGCATGCTCGCCGAGCCGTCCCTGGCGGCGCTGCTCCGGGGCCCCCTGGAGGCGATCGGACTGCCCGGCGGCGCCGTCTCCACGGTCGCGACGCTGCTCGGCGTGACGCTGTCCACCGTCGTACTGATGGTGATCGGCGAGCTGGTGCCGAAGAACTGGGCGATCTCCAGCCCCTGGCCGTCGCCAAGGTCGTCGCGGGCCCGCAGCGCGGCTTCACCGCCGCCTTCGGCCCGCTCATCCGCCATCTCAACAGCACGGCGAACCGTTTCGTCCGCCGCTTCGGCCTGGAGCCCCAGGAAGAGCTGGCCTCCGCCCGGTCCCCGGAGGAACTGGTCGCGCTGGCACGGCACTCGGCCCGCGAGGGGGCGATCGAGGAGGACGCGGCGGAGCTGTTCGTACGGACCCTGCATCTCGGCGAGCTGATCGCCGAGAACGTGATGACCCCGCGGGTCGACGTCCGGGCGCTCGAAGCCCACGCGACCGCGGCGGACGCCGCCAACCTGAGCCTGGCGACCGGCCTTTCGCGCTTCCCCGTCTACCGCGACAGCCTCGATCACGTGATCGGCACCGTCCACATCCGCGACGTCCTCGCGCTGGACGAGGACGACCGCGCCGGCACCGCCGTCACGGAACTGATCACCGACGCGCTCCTGATCCCCGACTCGCTGCCGGTGGACCGGCTGCTCAGGCGGCTGCGCGCGAGCCGCACCATGGCGGTGATCATCGACGAGTACGGCGGCACGGCCGGCGTCGCCACCATCGAGGACATCGTCGAGGAGGTCATCGGCGAGGTACGCGACGAGCACGACCCGGAGGAGACCGCGGACCTCGCGGCCGTCGCCCCCGCGCCGGACGGGCGCGGAGTGTGGGAGGCGGACGGCGGCATCCGGCTGGACCAGCTCGAAGAGATCGGGCTCAGCGCCCCGAAGGGCTCGTACGAGACCCTGGCCGGGCTGATCGCCGGCCGGGTGGAGCGCATCCCCGTACCGGGCGACCGGATCGTCGTGGAGGGCTGGCAGCTGTCCGTCCTGCACGTGGCGCACCACCGGGCCGACCGGGTACGCATCACCGCACCGGCGCCCCGGCAGAACGACGCCCCCACCGACGACCGCAGCCACGCCCCCACCGACGACCGCACCGACGACCGCACCGACGAGGAAACCCGATGACCGCCCTGCAACTCGCCATCGGGGTACTGACCCTCTTCACCAACGCGTTCTTCGTCGGGGCGGAGTTCGCCCTCATCGCCGTACGCCGCAGCCAGATCGAACCCGACGCGCTCAAGGGCAACAAGCGCGCGGTGAACGTGCTGTGGGGCCTGCGGCATCTGTCGGCCGCGATGGCGACGGCCCAACTCGGCATCACCATCTCCTCCCTGGTCCTGGGCGCGGTCGCCGAGCCGGCCATCGCGCACCTGCTGGAGCCGCCGTTCGCGTCGATCGGGGTGCCCGAGGGGCTCATCCACCCCATCGCGTTCGTCATCGCCCTGACCGCCGCGACGTACCTCCACATGCTGGTCGGCGAGATGGTCCCCAAGAACATCGCACTCGCCGCACCCGCCCCGACGGCCCTCGCCCTCGGACCGGCCCTCGTCGCGCTCACCCGCGCGCTGCGCCCCGTCATCTTCGGCATCAACGCCTTCGCCAACGTCCTGTTGAGGCTGATGAAGGTCGAGCCGAAGGACGAGGTCGCCTCCGTCTACTCCGACGACGAACTGGCCCGCATGGTCACCGACTCCAGCGAGGCCGGACTGCTCGGACAGTCCGACGGCGAACGCCTGCGCGACGCGCTGGAACTGGGCACCCGTTCCGTCGGCGACGTCATGGTGCCCCTCGCCGACGTGGTCACCATCGCCCACGACAGCACTCCGCGCCGGCTCGAACGCGCCGCCGCCGACTCGGGATTCTCCCGGCTCCCCGTCACCGGCCCCGACGGCGACGTACTGGGCTACCTGCACATCAAGGACGCCCTCGGCGTGGCCGACCGCGACCGGCCGTATCCCCGCGACGCCCTGCACACCGTGGTACGGGTCGAGACCGACACCGCGCTGGACGACGCGATGACCGCCATGCGCGCGGCCGGCACCCATCTGGCCGTCGTCGTCGCCGACAAGGGCGGCGACATCCTCGGCTGCGTCACGATGGAGGACATCCTGGAGGAACTCGTGGGCCCGGAACCGCGTCGCACCGGCAGCGCGGTCTGAGGCCCCGGAGGAACAGGAACACCCATGTCCTCCCAGGCCTCCGGCTTACGCCGGCGCGCACTGGCCACCAGCAGCCAACAGATCCTGGAATCCGGCTGGTTCGGCGCCCTCGTCTTCTGCCTCATCCTCGCCAACGCCGCCTTGCTGGGCGTCGAGACCTACACCGGGGTCGTGCACGCGTGGCACGACGAACTCAAGACCCTCGAAGGCTGCTTCCTCGCCGCGTTCACGGCCGAACTGGCCCTGCGCGCGGCTGCGCACGCCGACCGCCCCGGGGAGTTCTTCCGGGACCCCTGGAACGTCTTCGACCTCACGGTCGTCACCCTCGCCCTGCTCCCCGTCGCCCGCGACAACGCCACGGTCCTGCGCCTGCTCCGGCTGGCCCGCGTCGTACGCGCCGCCCGCTTCCTCCCCCAACTACGCGTCGTGATCGTGGCCGTCGGCAAGAGCCTGCCGGGAACACTCAGCTTCGTACTGGTCGGCACGCTGCTGCTGTACGTGTACGCGATGGTCGGCTGGGTGTTCTTCGCCACCGCGGACCCGGAACACTACGGCTCCCTCGGCCGCGCCGCCCTCACGCTCTTCCTGCTCATCACCCTCGACGGCCTGGGCGACGCGGTCCGCGCGGGCCTGGAGATCTCCCGCTGGACGATCCTCTACTTCGCGTCGTTCGTCCTGCTCGGCTCCTTCGTCCTGGTGAACCTCCTGATCGGTGTCGTCATCAACTCCCTCCAGGAGGCGAAGGAACTGGAAACCGAACGAGCCCGACCCGACGCGCCCCCCACCCAGGCCGAACTCCACTCAAAGATCGCGGCACTCCGCCAGGCCCTGGACGCCCTCGAATCCACCCCACCCCGCTCCCACTGCGACTGCGGCGCCGAGCGCGGACGCACGGGATAGGGGCTCAACAGCAACGAGGGCCGCAACCCCAGATATCGGGTAGCGGCCCTCGTAACACGTGGTTCCCGGTTTAGATGTCGAAGTACAGCTCGAACTCGTGCGGCCCCTCTGCCATCTGCGACGGAGGGGCCGAAGGTCCCTGACCTGCGGGTTTGACCGATGGTCCGCGATGGTGCGTGACAGCGACGGATAACGATGCTGCGGACTGATTGCGGACCGATTGCGTAGCGCTGAGTGAAGACGTCGGCCCCGCCCTATTCTCCTGGGCGGGGCCGACGCGCGTGTGGGGCTACGCCTGGACCGGTTCGACCGGCCAGGCCGCCGAGTCGGCTCGCTCCAGCTTCGACAGGATCTCTGCCCGGTCGCCGGGGATGACGCGGACGGAGACTTCCACTGCCCGGTCGGTGCGGCTGGAGATGCCGATGGTGGCCATTTCCAGGACGGGCGTCGAGGGGGAGATGGCCAGCAGTTTGGCCTCTTCCTTCGACGGCATGCGGGTGCGGGTGACCTCTTCCCACGACAGTGGCCCATGCCCTGCCTCCTCGATGCGGTCGAGGTACCCGCCGGGTCCGGTGCTGATCTCTCCCGCCTGCGGGGCCTCGGTCAGGGCCTCGGGGTGAATCCAGGCGTCAACGATCTGGAAGGGCGGTTCGCCGGCGGGGGACGTGACGCGCCGCCGGCGCATGACCTCGATGCCAGGCTCGACGCCGAGGTGTTCCGCGACTTCGTCCGGGATCGGCGTGAAGGCTCGACGGGGCTGCCCGTGGACCTCCCACGGCTCCCCCGCGCTGGACGCCGCGGGGAAGATGTAGCCGCGCTGCGGGTCGCGCATCACCAGGGTGTTCCGGCGGATGCGGCGCCGCTGAACCGTGAGGTCTTGTACGACGCTGCCTCGCCGCTTGATGACGCGGACGAGCCCCTTCTTGGCCAGCTCGTCGACCGCTGCGCGGATCGTCTCCTTGGAGTTGCCGTAGTGCTCCATGAGCGCGGTCGTCGTTGGCAGAGTCTCGCCGGTTGTCCACTCTCCGTCTCTGATGCGTCGCTCCAGGTCGACGGCCACTTCTTCATATCGAGCCATGCCCTGCGTTCCTCTCGTCGGTGAATATTCCTAGGACTAACTTGACATTAGCAGACCTAGGACTAATTCTAGAGAGCAGCAGGGAGGCCCGCACATCGGGCCCCATGCAAGCGGCCCCAGGCCGGTGTTAGAGCACCAGCCCAGGGCCTAGGCCGAACCTCCTACGCAAGAGGAGATCAACCGTGAAGAACACGGTACAGAAGCAGGTCAAGGCGTCCACCGCCCCCGCCGTCGAGCCCGCGCCCAAGCCGGCCCCGGCCGCCGACCGCCACCTCACCTACCCCCTGATCGGCGGGGGCTTCCTCTCCGCCGTCTGCCCGTCCTGGTGCACCTCGGACCACGAGAGCGAACTCCAGGGCATGCAGCCGTCGGACCTGTGCCACGAGGGTGACGAGATCTCCCTCAGCTTCACCACGCAGGACGGCGAGACGGACACCATCCTGGCCGCGCGGATCCAGCAGTACCCGTTCTCCACGGACGACGGCTCCGACAAGCCCCACATGGCGCTGATGGCGGACGCGGGCAGCGGCGAGATCCTGGGCTACCAGACCGTCAGCCAGGTCATGCAGACCATCAGGGCCACCCGAAACCACCTGGTCGAGTTGCAAGGCCTGGCCGAGCGCCTGGCCGACGCCACCGTCGAGGAGCACGCGGCCTATCACCGCTCGCTCGACGAGCAGGGCAACGGCGCCGGGAACCGGTGGCTGAGCCTGACCAACGACGAGATCCGCACCATGCCGATCCCGTACCTGCTCGACGTCTTCGCCGCCGGAGTCATCGAGTGCGACACCGACGAGGTGCCCATTGAGGGCGAGGTGGACTCGATCCACCGCGACGACATCGTGATCCGGCTGCCGCGCATCCTCCCGCAGCTCATGCGCGAGAGGGCCGTGCGGAACCTGCTGGCCGCCCATGCCGCCCGCTACCGCGCCACCTCCGCCCGATGAGCGGCGACGAACGGCCCATCGTGGCCCGCCCGGTGCCGCGTAACGCCGACGGGACCCTGTCGGTCCCCACGACCGACCACGGGCTCCTGCGCCTGGTCTGCCCGTCCTGGTGCAGGGACGGTCACACCGCCCCGGCGCCGGTCGACAAGGCGGATATCTGCCACCGCAGCGAGCCGGTGTGGGCCCTGTCGGTGACTGAGGAGTACGGGGAGGCGGGGCACCTGCCGGTGTCGTTCCTCCAGTTCCCGTTCCGCGCGAACAACGCGGTGTACCTGGTGCTGGAAGACCAGCCGGACGGGGACCTGGAGTTCGGCCCGAACGGGGCCCGCAAGGTCGCCGAGTCGCTGCGAGCCCACGCGAACGTCATCGACGGCATGGCCGTCGAGCTGGAGCAGATTCGGGGGGCCGGCCGATGAGTACCGCCATGGTGTCCCGTCCGACGGAGCGGGCCGCGCTCAGCAGTCCGGCTCGTGCCCTGCCGCCCGTCTCCCGTGTCGCCGATCTCCTGATCGTGGCGCGGGCGACGGGGGACCGGTACGGGGCCCGTCACTTCTCCTCGATGCTCGACCGCCTGCTCGGTCTCGGATCGGATGCGCGGTGAGCGTCAGGCGGGCGCGGCCGGCCCCGGAGGTCCGGGCGTGGATGCACTGCACGATCAAGGCGCGCGATGGGCGCCGGTGCTTCTACTGCCGCCGGAACTTCAAGGGCCGGCCGATGCGCCGGAAGACGCTCGACCACTACGTGCCGCACTCGCTGTGGCCCGGCTGGGAGGTCGCCAATCTGGTGCTCGCCTGCGAGGGCTGCAACCTCCGCAAGGCGGACTCCCTCCCCCTGATCTTCGCCTGGCTGCTGCTCCGCGCGGCTGGCCTCACGCAGAACGAATTGGAAGTGGCGGCATGACTATGACCACAGAGACGTCCGTTGCCGATCTGCACAGCGTGTGGGTGCGGACGGACAGTGTCTTCGCCCCGTACCGCCTGGCCGACCCCCGACCGCTCGTGGCGTCCGACGAGACCGGCCACTGCTGGCGGTTCGACGGTGGCGCGTCGGACATGGACGCCCCGTACTCCTGCGTGCTGTGTGACGAGCCCCAGTGGCGCGGCTACCGCACGGCGTGCGCGGTCGGCGTCGAGAAGTTCAACGCCGAACGGGACGCCTGGTTCGAGAGGAACACGTACCGCGGCGACGGCGTCCCGCTGGGCGCTTACGGGCCGGACGCCAACCGGTGGAGGTGGAGCCGGCCGGCGCGCCAGTTGGTCGCCGCGTAGGCCGAGAAAGTTGCCTGCGTGCGATCCAAATAAGCGGGCCGTTTCGGCGAAGAGTTGCCAGCGTGCATCTCAAATGCCCCCCCTGTTCGGGGGCCGCGAAACGGCACGTCGAATCCCATTACCCCCGCCGCTCCGGAGGGCTCTCACGGGCCGCATCACCGCAGCGCGAATCCCTAATGCCCCCCCTGCCGCCGGGCCCGTTCGCGGGTGCTGGATGGCAGGTCGCAACCCAAGTGTTCCGCCCCCTCGAACCCCTTGGGCGTAAAGGCTTCCGAGCCCTTTACCCCCAAGGGTTCGGGGGGGCGCACAACCCGCTTCCCGCACGGTCGGGAAGCGGTCTCCGGTAACGCCGCGCGGGCTCCGGGATCGCACCCCGAAGCCCGCCTCGGTCCAAGCCCTACGGAGGCACGAACCATGACCGACCCTACTCGCGCCCTCATGAACGGGCGCCCGCTGAAGTGGACCGGCCGCACCGCAGCCGTGCTTCAGGAATCGCTGTACATGAGCAACTATCGGTTCGCCGAGCGGATCGGGGTAGCCGTGCGGACCGTCGCCGCCTGGCACGAGAAGCCGCGGTCCTCACCGAACTACGAGATCCAGGAAGCGCTCGACACCCTGCTCGCCACTTCGGACGACAGGACCAAGGAGCGGTTCGCCACGCTGTTCCCGTTGGCCACGACGCCCGGCATCGGGCAGGGGCCGGCGGAGGACGCTGAGCGGGTCGTGCCTCAGTGGTCGGGCGAGCTGGGTCAACTGCTGATGCACGCCTTCCGCATGACCCAGGAAGCGTTCGCCGAGCACCTGGGGGTGTCGGTGAGGACGGTCGGCAAGTGGGCGGCCGAGCCCGACTGCGTGCCGCGGGCGGACATGCAGCAGATTCTCGACACCGCGTATATGCAGGCGCCGGAGCCGGTGCGCGCTCGGTTCGCTCACCTCCTGCCGTCCCCCGACGCGCCGCCGGTACAGCCGCAGGCCGTTGCCCCCGCGCCGGCCGCAGTCGATCCGGTGGTGGCTCAGATGGCTGCCGAGATGGCGCTGATGCAGGCGCGCATCGACTCCATGCAGGAGCAGATGGGCGCGCTGGCCCTGCGGTTGCTGGCGTCCTGACGACCCGGACGGCCGGGTGGACAGGGGTTGGACATGGGAGGGTTTGCCCCTGACTGCACCCCGGACAAACGATCTTCCCACCCGGACACGACCCGGACAGTGTCCACCCTCTGTCCGGGTGCCTGTCCACCCTATTTGCCCCGTCTTGGGGGCCGTCTTGAGGCCGTCTCACCCCCGTCTATGGCCCGTCTATTGGCCGTCTAGCTCCAGCCCCACCGAAGATCGCAAGACGGGTACAAGACGGGGCAAAGACGCCCGATAGACGGGTGCTAGACGGGTGGTCACGGCTGCTACCGCGCAGGTCGTGGCTGCTATGCCACCTGCTATCGGGGTGGTCACGACAAGATCGGTTAGCACCCCGGTAGCACCCCTGATAGCACCCAATCTGATCAAGCGGTGTGACGCACCGCACACAAGGAGTAGCGTTGTCCGCCCATGAAGGCACAACCGGAGGAGAACCGGTGAAGCCCAATCGCAAGGAAGCCGCAGAGATCCTGCGCGGCGCGCGCGACCCATCCAAGGCCGGGCTCTGGCGGGCCTCGCCCGACGAGTCGCAGGCGGACCACATCGAGCGCCTCGTCCGCCTGGAGACCGCCGCCGACCAGATCCAGGCATGGTCCCCGCTGCTCGTACCCGGCATGCTCCAGAGCTACCAGTACGCCGTAGCCGCCATCACCACCACCGCGCCGGCCCTGCCCATAGAGGCCGTCGCCGACCGGGCGGACAAACGCCAGCAGCGCATCGACGCCCTCGGGTACGCATCCGACCGGCGCGCCTGGTTCATCATCGGCGAGCAGGCGTTGCGCTGCCCGATCGGCGGGTGGGCCGTTCTCGTCGAGCAGTTGGAGCACCTGCTCAACGTCGTCGCCCTGCGGCCGTCCGTCACAGTCCAGGTGCTTCCCACGTCAACGCCCGGGCACCCCGGACTCACCGGAGGGTTCACCACCTACCGGATCGGCTCCCAGCGGGCCGTGTTCTCCGAGACGCTGACCGGTTCGGTCATCACGAACCGGCCGTCGGACATCGCCGCCTACGCCGCGGCATACGATCATCTGCAAGCCGGTGCGCTGCCTCCGGCGGCGTCACTGGAGATGATCGACACGGCGAGGAGAACGCTGTGCACGAAGGAGAGCAAGGTCTGGTCTGGGTGAAGTCCACTTACACGGACTCCGGTTCGTGTGTCGAGTGGGCCCGCCCTGCGGACGGGGTGCTGGTGAGGGACTCCAAACGCCCCCGCGGCGCACGGATACCCGTACAGCCGGCCGCCTGGTCCGCACTGGTCGACTGGGTCAAGGAGTAGAGCAGCAGCACGAAGCCCCGCCGCAGGAGAATTGCGGCGGGGCTTCTGCGTGTCCGGACCTCTCCATCATGCCCGAGGGCGGGTGGCGCGTCTCATCACCGACTCCGTCACCTGTGACAGGAAGTTGCCGGGGATCACCACTACCGCCTCCGTCCCGCGCTCAGGGTTGTTGCGAGCTGACCGAGGGTGGCGTCGACGACCTGCGTCGCCTCGCCGCGGACCTTGCCGAGGAACTCGCCGCTGTCGAGGTAGAGGTCACCTTCGAACGAAGAGGGCCCGCCGAGGCTGCGGCCGTTGATGAGGGCGCTGGCCTGCTGCGACGTGAACACCGGCTCGGGCCGGCCGGTGCCGTTGAACACGGTCGACAGCCCTTCGGGCAGGTAGCCGCCTTGGTCGTACTTGCCGGGCATGAAGCCGTACCGGTGCGTGAACATGCTCGCGTTGGCGCCGCGGGCGCGCTTGCCGATGACGACGCCGTCGCCGCCGCGGCTCTCGACGTTGGTGCCGCCGAGGGTGCCCGCCGTGTGGCCGACGCCCGCATTGGTGATGCCGATCGTGAACGGCGACTTGCCGTTCAGCACCCAGCCGGGAGGTGCCGTCTTCCCGGAGAACGCGCCGGTGGCCCACCGGCGGTGGGGCTTCTGGCCTCGGATCTTCGACTCGATCGCGCTGACCAGACCGGAGCAGTCCCAGCTGGGGTTGCCGTTTCCGCCCCACTGGTAGGGCAGGCCGTTCTGGGTCTTGGCCCACTTCAGGGCGGCCTGGATCTTCGGGCCGCCGACACCTCCGGCGCCCTTCTCGTCGGCCTTCTTGCTGTAGCCGAACATCGCGTCAAGGATCTTGTCGGGGACCTTGCGGAGCATCTTCCCGAATCCGGTGTCAGCACCGGGGAAACTCTTGAGCAGCGGATTCACGACGTTCTTCACGCCCGCGCGTGCGGAGGATTCCAGGCCGTCCTTCAGCCAGGAAGCGCCGGCCTTGACCTTGTCCCAGGCGGCGGAGCCGACGCCCTTGAGGCCCTTGCCGATCCAGCCGAAGATGCCGCCGTCGGCGAACTTCTGGTGAGTCGGGTTCCCTCCCAGTTCGGGGGCCAGCGCCTTCTTGATGCCGACCGACCCGCGCGAGGAGGCGATCTTGTTCAGTTCGGCGATGAAGCCGGGGCCCACCGCGCGGGTGAACTCCGGCCGCATGATGGCCTCGCCGCCGGACAGGTCAAGTTGTCCGCCAGTCGGGGAGACGAAGCGGTGGACGTCGCGACCGGGCGTGTAGCCCGGCATGATGCCGCCCTTGGCGAACTTGAACTTGTCCAGCTTGGGGGCACCGAAGGCATCGGCGACCTTGTTCCATACGCCGCGAATGCCCTCGTTGTACACGGTGTTGACGATGAAGTCGACGGGGCCCTTGGCGATGTCCTTCACCTTCTCCCACGCGACCTTGATGGCCGCGCGGGCGGTGTCGAACGCCTTCCCGACCTGCGCGACAGCCGACTTCAGCTTGTCGAACACAGGGCGGATGCCCTTCTCCCACACAGAAGAGACCACGGACGAGATGCCGTTGAACGCGGGCTTGATCGCCGAGTTCCACAGGATCTTCGCGCCGTCGCCGACGAGCCGCATCCCGGACTTGACCGACTCGAAAACCGGCTTGAGAATGTTGTTCCACAGCCACTTCCCAAGCCACGCGATGCCCTCGAACGCAGGCTTGAGGACGTTCTTCCACACCACGGTCGCGGCGGACCCAACCGCGCGAACTCCGACCATGATGCCGTTGAACGCCGGTTTGATGGCGTTGTTCCACAGCCAAATGGCCAGCCATGCGATCCCGTCGATCGCCGGTTTGAGGATGAGCTGCCACAGCCACGTGAACAGCGCACCCATCACCTTCAGGGCGATCATCACCGGAAGGACGAAGATCGTGACGATGATCGTGGCCAGGATCCTGGCGGCCATGCCAATGAAGCCGAAGACCGGCTTGATGATGGTCTGCCACAGCCACGTCGCCCAAGTGCCCACAGTCCGCAGGGCAGTCATGATCCCGTTGAACGCGGGCTTCAGGACGGAGTTCCAGGCAAAGGAGACGGCGGTCTGGATCGCCTGCCACACCGCGTTGACGACGTTGCGGAACGCCTCGAACCGGTTGTAGGCGTAGATGACGCCGGCGACGACAGCGACCAGCAGGAGCGCGATCCGGACGAAGATGTTCTGTGTGATCACGAAGTTGAGGGCCGCCCACGCGAGGGTGAACAGCTTCACCGCGACGACCGCCCCGTACAGCCCGAGGACGAACCAGGGCGACTTCTCGGCGACGATCGCAATCCCCTCCGCCAGGGCGCCGAGGATGCGCAGGATCGGCCCTGACAGCGGTTCGAGTGCCTTGCCGACCTGGTAGAAGGCAGAGGAGATCTTCCCGACGGTGTCCGCGACGAGCGGGCCCCGGTCTGCCGCGTAGGAGAGGAACCGCTCGAACTTGTCGGAGCCCTTGAGGCCCTTGCCCCACTCGGCAAACCGGCCGGTGATGCGCTGCATCGTCGCCGAGATCGAATCCATGTGCGGCAGGAAGGCGTCGATGATCCCGGCCATGCCGACAAAGACCCGGCCGAACGACGCGCCGAGACCTGTCACCGCCGGGTACACCGAGCCGGCCAGATCCTTCCTGAACGACTGCCACCAGGGGGACTTGAACCCGCGCGACACCCGGTCCTGGAGATCCCCGATGGCTCGGGCCGCCTCCAGGACGAACGGGGTCAGGCCCGGCAGCGACTTGCGGATGCCGTCCAGCGCCCGCGTGAAGATGGGCATCACCGCGGGCTGCAAGCTGCGTGACCACTCGGTGAACGCGCCCCGCAGGAGGACGAACGAGTCGAACGTGCCGCGGGCCGCCGGGGTGAGCTTCGCCAGCTCGGCCCGGTACTTCGCCTGCGCGGCGGCTGCGGCGTCCGCTCCGCCGGCCGCCGACATCTGCGCCGACTGGATCTGGCGCTGAGCCGAGGAGATCGAGTCGGCGGCCGACTGCTGTGCGGCCGTCACACCCTCCTGCGCGTCCACGATGCGCTGCTGCGCCTGGGCGATGTCCTGGGCGTTCTGGATCTGGGCCTGGGCGGCGGCGGTCTGTGCGTCCTTCACCGCGACCGCGCGGTCCGCCACCTGCTGCTGCGCGTCGGCCAGGCGCTCCTGCGCCTGGCGGACCGTCTCCGACCCGTCGACACCGGCCTTGTTGGCCTCCGCGGTCTCCTTCTTCAGCCGGCCGTTCTCGGTGCGCTGCTCCTTGAGACGCTGCACCGCCTGGTCGTAGGCGAGCTGGGCGCGCTCCATGTCGAGACCTGACGCACCCTCGGAGCGGGCACGGTTCAGCTCGTCCTGGGCTTCGCGGACACGCAGGACCGCATCCCGCTCGTCGAGGACGGAGCCGGCCAGGCGGTCGTTGAGATCCTGCAACTGCTCGGCCGCCGACTTCCGCGCGGCCGTCAGATCCTCCTGTGCCCGCTTGGCGTCCTTCTGTGCGTCCACCAGGGACCGCTCAGCGTCCCGCACGGCGCGGGCGGCCTGCTGGCTCCTCTGGGACGCCTGTGCGGCCACCTGGGCCGCGTTCTGGCGTGCCGTGGCCACCTGGGCCTGAGCCGCTGCCACCTGCCTGGCACCGTTGCGTTCCGCCGTGGCGAGCGCCTGCGTCGCCCCTGCCATCTGCATGGCGCGCTGCGAAGCCTGCGCGGAAGCGGCTGCGCCACCGCCCGTCGATGCCGTGGCCGCGTCCTGGGCGGCCTTCTGCGCTTGCAGAGCCCCGGCGATGTCCTTGAATGCGGGGACCGCCACCAGGGCGACCGCACCCACGCCCGCCGCGGCGGCTACACCGGCCGCGGCAATGGCTCCCAGTCCGGCGGCGACGATCGGCAGGACCGGCAGCAGGGCCGGCCCGAGCGTGAGCGCGGCCGTCGTCAGGAGGCCGAGGTTCGCGGCGGCTGTACGGGTGTTGACGTTGACGTCCACGTCCTGGCCGTCGAGCCGGGCGATCTCCGCCCGCAGTGCGGCCAGTTCGCCTATCGCCGCGGCGGTGTTGATCCGCACGTCGACGTTCGGGTGCGACGCGCCGAGGCGCCGCAGCTCGCGTTCCAGGTTGTCGATCTGCGCTCGGGCCGTGGCCGCGTCCACGTCGATCCCGACGCGCTGATTGGACAGGGTGAGCAACTGCTCGCGCAGGGCGCGGATGTCCGCGTCGGCCTCGGAGGTGTCCGCGCCGATCGTGATGTCCGGCAAGGCGGCCACCGCGGCCTGCACCCGGCTGCGGAACATCCGGCCGAACGAGCCGCCGGCTTCCCCGCCCTGGCGGGTGGCGGCACCACGGGCGGCGGCACCGCCCTGGGTGATGCCCTGCGCCATCGAGGTACGGATCTGGGCGGTGATCCGGTCGGCTATCTGGGTACCGATCTGCTGCCCGATGCGCGTACCGATGTCGCCGACCTGCCGCTGCATGGCTGGGCCGAACGCCCGGCCGGCGGCATCACCGGCGTCGTCGCCCGCGCGCGTAGCCGCTGCCACCAGACTGGACCGCAACTGCGCGTAGATCCCTGTGGTGTTCGGGATGACGTCGACTTCGACGGAGCCCACTGATATGGCCATCGCTGCTCCCTTCGAGCAGTCCTGGCGCGGGCCCTAGAAGGTCAGTTAGTGCAGGTCAAGCAGGATGAAAGGCGGTGCGTAACCGAGCGAACACGGAGAGTCCCGAAACCCCCAGACCCGTACAGGGGGGCGCCTGCTATACGAGCCCGATGAATGGATGATCACCCGGAGGGATCACCCCCCAGGGTGATCATGGACCGGATGGATCTTGGATTGACTCTGATCTTGGACTGTCCCAACCGCGGTCGTCCGCACCGCGATTGGGCCGGCGCTGCCGTGGGGCGCCCTCCACGGACCTTCACGGCAGCGCCGGGATCGTGGGTCACGCCGCGAGCGCCTGCGCCACGTTGGCCTCAGCGCCCTTGAGGCTCGTCGCGGCTCGCCGCGCATGACCTGCGTCGCGCCAGCGCTGCACCTGTACCGACCTGCCCCTGACCTCGCCTGGCGTGGCGAGCGTGAGCGTCAGCTCGCCCTGTCGAACGAGGTGAACCCACCGTGAGACAGGCTGGTGCCTGAGCTCCCTCCACCTGTCGATGATGGGATGGAGCTGCCGCCAGTCCTCCCTCATCACCCGCTCGGTGGTGGGCTCGGGCAGTGCGGCGACCGCGAACAGGGCGTTGTCTCTGCCCCCGTCGCTGCCTGCCACCTGCGCGATGTCGGCCCGGTCGGACACCATCTGTTCGAGCTGGGCAACCGCGCCTTCGGCCTTGGCGTAGGCGACCGTGTGAACCGGGTTGTTCCAGTCCAGGCGCTCCGAGCTGACGTCCTCGGGCAGCTTGGCCGCTGCCTTGCGGACGACCCCGACGAGGGTGGTGAACTCCTTGTCGAGTCCGGCCACCCAGTCCGGTACGGCGTCGCGGGTGGCCTGGATGTACCGGAGGTCGGCCTCTTCGCTGAAGAGGCGGGCGGCCTGGCGGGTGACGTCGGCCAGCCGCAGCGCCTCGGCGTGCTGACGGATGACCTCGGCGGCCTGGTCGGCGGTCTCGGGCAGCGCGGGCCGCTCGGGGTTGGGGGTCTGGCCGGTCTCGAACACCGCGGCGCGCAGACGGCGGGCTTCCTGCACGGCCTTGGGTACGGGCAGTTGGCGCCGCCTGGCCGCGCTGATGGCCGTGTCGGCGTTGTGGACGTTGGCGCCGACGAACATCACGCGACCTCCAGATCACTGGCGGCGAGGGCGTCGACTGAGTAGTCGGGCAGGCCGTCGAGTTGCGCGGGCTGGACGACCGAGTAGGTCATGGCGTGCTGGAGCCTGAACACCGGGTCGTCCGTGTCGGGCAGTTCCTGGATCTGCTGGATGCCCTCGATCGCGTCGGGCCGGCTGCTGGCGTAGGTGCTGAGCACGTCGTGCCACCCGAAGTCGGCGGCGTGGGCGGCGACGGCTCGGGCCAGGTGCTCGTCTCCGTTGCGCTCCGCCTGGGCGAGGAGCTGCTCACCCTGCCGGGGGTCTTCGAGCCCAGCGACACGGGCGTCGGCGTCGCGCCGGCTGACGATGGCGGCCGTGTCGCTGGTGGGCTGCTGCCCGAACACCTTGCGCCCGAGGATGCGCCGCTGGGTCTGCACCTGCTCGATGTGCTCCTCGCCGGCGGCTGCGACGGTGTCGCGGGCCTCCTTGTACGCGCGGGCGATGGCGATGCGCTTGGCCTCGGCGGACAGTTCGCGGCGGCCCTCGATGCGGCCCACAGCATCAGTGAGGCGCTGCTGCGCCGCGGCAACGTCGTGGGTGGTGTACGTCCTGCCCTTGTCGACCCAGCGGCCGTCGATGAACTCGGAGGCTGTGGTGGGGTCGTCGGCGAACGGGTTGTCGGTCATGTCGGTTCTCCTTCAATGATCTGCTGATAGGTGCCCTGCTGGAGCCCCAGGGCGATGTGCGCGGCTGCGTCTTCGCCGCCGGGCACGGCTCGCACGGCCTGGCCGAGGGCGATGAGGGAGGCGCGGGCCACGAGTTGGAGCTGGTTCCGGTCGAGGCCGTCAAGCAGGAGGTCGACGGACTCGGCGTTGTCCCGGAGAGCGGCCACGGTCACGCCGCACGCGGTCAGTCCGAGGTCGATCACGACGCCTCCTCTCGCTGCCAGCGGCGCATCTTGGCGACGTGCCGGGCCTGGAGCCCGTACTGGCGGCGCTCGGCAAGCTCTGCGCGCCGGCGCTTCTTCTGCTCGATCTTCCGGCGGGCTTCGGCTATGCGGGCCGCCACCTGCTCGTCAACGTGGGAGGTCATGCCGCCTCCTGCGGACTGTCGGTGTACGCGGTCGCTCGCTGCGGGCAGTTGGGGCTGTGGCGGGCGATGCACCGGCCGTGCGAGCGGCACAGACGCCCGCCACAGCCCTTGGAGCACATGAGGTAGTCCCCGAGCCGTACAGGCCGCGCGCAGGCCGCGCAGTAGCCCATGAGGCGTCGGCGGGTGCGGGGCATCTGATCTCCTCTCAAGACGGCTGGCAACGGGAGTACGGGGCTCGGCCCAGCTCCCTCCTTGCTGCCGTCCTGTCCCCCACGGGGGACACTGCCGGGCTGCTGGTCGCCCCTGTCGGTGTCCCCCGTCCACGTGTCCCCCCTATAGGGGGACGGGGGACACGTGGAC
>NZ_MDCR01000080.1 GCF_001723055.1 Streptomyces niveus | reverse complement strand
CAGTCGCCGACCAACGGCGACAGAACGGGGGCCACGGACGGTAACGCCCGCCAGGCGGCGACAGGAGAGTTCTCCTATCTACCGGCCGGGGACAGGAGTCGCCCCCGGCCGATCACCGGGACACGGCAGCCACATCCCTCAGCCGGACCGCTCAGTCACCGGTCACCGGCGACAGGGCGCGGCCCGGAACGGTAACGCCCCGCCCTGCGGCCACGGACAGGAAAGGTCTCCCGTCCACCGGCCGAGGGCCTGGGTCGCCCCCGGCCAGCCGCCGGGCGGCAACAACCCCGTCCTCTGCCGATCACCGACCACAGAGCGGGCCGAGGCCGCCCGCCCGGCGGCCACGGACAGGAAGGGTCTCCCGTCCACCCGCCGGCCGCCGGGACACGGCAGCCCCGTCAGGTCGTCGGGATCGCTATGCGGTCCAGGACCAGGCGGGCCGTTTCTGACGGGGTGGAGCCCACGCGGACTCCCACCGCCTCCAGCGCCTTCTTCTTGGCCTCCGCCGTGCCCGACGAGCCCGAGACGATCGCGCCCGCGTGGCCCATCGTCTTGCCCTCCGGGGCCGTGAAGCCCGCGATGTAGCCCACCACCGGCTTTGTCACGTGGTCCGCGATGTACGCCGCCGCGCGTTCCTCCGCGTCGCCGCCGATCTCGCCGATGAGCACGATCAGTTCGGTGTCCGGGTCGGCCTCGAAGGCCGCGAGGGCGTCGATGTGGGTCGTGCCGACGACGGGGTCTCCGCCGATGCCGACCGCCGACGAGAAGCCGATCTCGCGCAGCTCGTACATCAACTGGTATGTCAAAGTGCCCGACTTGGAGACCAGTCCGATCTTGCCGGGCTTGGTCGCGATGTCGGCCGGGATGATGCCCGCGTTCGACTGGCCGGGGCTGATGAGGCCGGGGCAGTTCGGGCCGATGACGCGGGTTTCGCTCTTTTCAGCGTACGCCTGGAAGACGACGGCGTCATGGACGGGGATGCCCTCGGTGATGACGACGGCGAGGCCGATGCCCGCGTCGACGGCCTCGATGACCGCCGCCTTCGCGAACGGCGGTGGCACGAACACGACGGTGACGTCCGCGCCGGTCGCCGCGATGCCGTCGGCGACGGAGCCGAACACGGGGACCGCGCGGCCGTCGAAGTCGACGCTCTGGCCCGCCTTGCGCGGGTTGACGCCGCCGACGACGTCGGTGCCGGCCTCCAGCATGCGGCGGGTGTGCTTCATGCCCTCGGCGCCGGTCATGCCCTGGACGAGGACCTTGCTCTCCTTGGTCAGGAAAATCGCCATTGCTTTGCTCCTTATCCGGCGTTCGCGAGTACGGCGGCCTGGCGCGCGGCGCCGTCCATCGTCGTGGCCTGTTCCACGAGGGGGTGCGCACGGTCGTCGAGGATCGCGCGGCCCCGCGCGGCGCTGTTGCCGTCGAGGCGTACGACGAGGGGTTTGGTCAACCGGACGGATTCCAGGGCCTGGACGATGCCTTCGGCGACGGCGTCGCACGCGGTGATGCCGCCGAAGACGTTGACGAACACGGACTTGACGTCGGGGTCGGACAGGATGACGGAGAGCCCGTCGGCCATCACCTGGGCCGACGCGCCGCCGCCGATGTCGAGGAAGTTGGCGGGGCGGGCGCCGCAGCCCGCGACGACGTCGAGGGTCGACATGACGAGCCCCGCACCGTTGCCGATGATGCCGACCTCGCCGTCGAGCTTGACGTAGTTGAGGCCCTTGGCGGCTGCCGCCGCCTCCAGCGGGTCGGCGCCCGGGTCCTCCTGGTCGTCACCCCAACGGCTCTGGCGGAAGCGGGCGTTGTCGTCCAGGGTCACTTTTCCGTCAAGTGCCAGGATGCGGCCGTCGGTTGTCCTGACGAGCGGGTTGACCTCGACCAGCAGCGCGTCCTCGCGGACGAGGACCTGCCAGAGCGATTCGAGTACGGGGGCGGTCTCGGACGGCAGCCCCGCCGCGACGGCGATCTCGACCGCCTTGGCCGCCGTGACTCCCTCGGCCGGGTCGATGTGGATCCGGGCCACCGCCTCGGGGCGGGTCGCGGCCACCTCCTCGATGTCCATGCCGCCTTCGGCGGACGCGATCGCGAGGAAGGTCCCCGCGGCGCGGTCGAGCACATAGCTGACGTAGAACTCGGTCTCGATGTCCACCGGTTGGGCCAGCATCACCTTGGCGACGGTGTGGCCCTTGATGTCCATCCCGAGGATCTGGCGCGCGGTCAGTTCAGCGGCGGCCGGATCGGCCGCGAGCTTCACTCCGCCGGCCTTGCCCCGGCCTCCGGTCTTCACCTGTGCCTTGACGACGACCCGGCCGCCGAGCCGTTCGGCCGCGAGCGCGGCCTCCCTGGCGAACTCGACGGTTTCGGCCTCCGGCACGGCGATGCCGTACTCCGCGAACAGGTCTCTGGCTTGGTGCTCGTACAGATCCATGCCGGCTCCCACTGCAACAGAAAGGAATGAAAGTGCCGCACGCCCCCTGGACACCACCCACCGAATGCGGGATAACAAGCTTCATACAGTATTCGTCGACTGTATGCAATCCATCGCGGGAGCACTGGGGAGTACCCACCAGGAGCCCCCCGGCTCCCCTACGAAGGGACAGGACAACCTCATGCCCGACGACAGCCAGGAACTCATCTCCGGTGGTCATCTGGTCGCCAAGGCACTCAAGGCAGAAGGTGTCGAGGTCATCTACACCCTCTGCGGCGGCCACATCATCGACATCTACGACGGCTGCGTCGACGAGGGCATCGAAGTCGTCGACGTACGTCATGAGCAGGTCGCCGCCCACGCCGCCGACGGTTACGCGCGCATCACCGGCAAGCCCGGCTGCGCCGTCGTCACCGCCGGACCGGGCACGACCGACGCCGTCACCGGCGTCGCCAACGCGTTCCGAGCCGAGTCACCCATGCTGCTGATCGGCGGTCAGGGCGCGCTCACCCAGCACAAGATGGGGTCGCTCCAGGACCTGCCGCACGTGGACATGATGACGCCGATCACCAAGTTCGCGGCGACCGTCCCCGACACGGCGCGCGCCGCCGACATGGTCTCCATGGCGTTCCGCGAGTGCTACAACGGCGCTCCCGGCCCGGCGTTCCTGGAGATTCCGCGCGATGTCCTCGACGCGAAGGTGCCGGCCGAGAAGGCTCGCGTACCCCAGGCCGGCCAGTACCGGGCCTCGACCCGTTCGGCCGGTGACCCCGCGGCCATCGAGAAGCTCGCCGATCTGCTGGTGCACGCCGAGAAGCCGGCGATCCTGCTCGGCAGCCAGGTGTGGACCACGCGGGCGACGGACGACGCCATCGAGCTCGTACGGACGCTGAACGTACCCGCGTACATGAACGGCGCCGGGCGAGGCACCCTGCCTCCCGGCGACCCGCACCACTTCCAGCTCTCCCGCCGCTACGCCTTCACCAACGCCGACCTCATCATCATCGTCGGCACCCCCTTCGACTTCCGGATGGGTTACGGCAAGCGGCTCTCGCCCGACGCGACGGTCGTCCAGATCGACCTCGACTACCGGACGGTCGGCAAGAACCGCGACATCGACCTCGGCATCGTCGGTGACGCCGGTCTGATCCTGAAGTCGGTCACGGAGGCCGCGAGCGGACGCATCAACGGCGGCTCCGTCAAGCGCAAGGCGTGGCTGGAGGAGCTGCGCGCCGCCGAGCAGACCGCGATCGAGAAGCGGCTGCCCAACCTCAAGAAGGACAGCTCGCCGATCCACCCCTACCGCCTGGTCAGCGAGATCAACGACTTCCTCACCGAGGACTCGATCTACATCGGCGACGGCGGCGACATCGTCACCTTCTCCGGCCAGGTCGTGCAGCCCAAGTCGCCGGGCCACTGGATGGACCCGGGCCCGCTCGGCACGCTCGGTGTCGGTGTCCCCTTCGTCCTCGCGGCGAAGAAGGCCCGCCCCGACAAGGAGGTCGTGGCGCTCTTCGGCGACGGCGCCTTCTCGCTGACGGGCTGGGACTTCGAGACGCTTGTGCGCTACAACCTGCCGTTCGTCGGCATCGTCGGCAACAACTCGTCGATGAACCAGATCCGTTACGGCCAGAAGGCCAAGTACGGCGACGAGCGCGAGCGGATCGGCAACACCCTCGGCGACGTCCACTACGACAAGTTCGCCCAGATGCTGGGCGGTTACGGCGAAGAGGTCCGGGACCCGGCCGACATCGCGCCCGCGCTCCAGCGGGCCCGCGAGTCCGGACTGCCGTCGCTGATCAACGTCTGGGTCGACCCCGACGCGTACGCCCCCGGAACCATGAACCAGACCATGTACAAGTAAGGGAGGCCATGATGACCCAGGCTCTCGAAGCCCCGGAGAACTCCCCCGACACGAGCCCCCAGGCCCTGAGCGGCGTCCGTGTCCTCGACATGACCCATGTGCAGTCCGGTCCCTCCGCCACCCAGATCCTCGCCTGGCTCGGCGCCGACGTGGTGAAGGTGGAGGCGCCCACGGGCGACATCACCCGTAAGCAGCTGCGCGACATCCCCGATGTCGACTCGCTGTACTTCACGATGCTCAACTGCAACAAGCGCAGCGTCACGCTCAACACCAAGACCGAGCGCGGCAAGGAGATCCTGACCGAACTCATCCGCCGCTCCGACGTCATGGTCGAGAACTTCGGCCCCGGCGCGGTCGACCGGATGGGATTCACCTGGGAGAAGATCCAGGAGATCAACCCGAAGATCGTGTACGCCTCGATCAAGGGCTTCGGCGAAGGCCCGTACACCAACTTCAAGGCGTACGAGGTCGTCGCGCAGGCGATGGGCGGCTCGATGTCGACCACCGGCTTCGAGGACGGCCCGCCACTGGCGACCGGCTCGCAGATCGGCGACTCCGGCACCGGCATGCACGCGGTGGCCGCCATCCTGGCCGCGCTCTACCAGCGGACCGCCACCGGACGCGGGCAGCGGGTGAACGTCGCGATGCAGCACGCGGTGCTCAACCTGTGCCGGGTCAAGCTCCGTGACCAGCAGCGCCTGGCGCACGGCCCGTTGGCCGAGTACCCGAACGAGGACTTCGGCGACGAGGTCCCGCGCTCGGGCAACGCCAGCGGCGGCGGGCAGCCCGGCTGGGCGGTCAAGTGCGCGCCCGGCGGGCCCAACGACTACGTGTACGTGATCGTGCAGCCGGTCGGCTGGAAGCCCGTCAGCGAGCTGATCGGCCGGCCCGAACTGGCCGAGGACCCCGAGTGGGCGACTCCCGAGGCCCGGCTCACCAAGCTCGGCAAGATGTTCCAGCTCATCGAGGAGTGGTCGTCCACGCTCCCGAAGTGGGACGTGCTGGAGAAGCTCAACGCGTACAACATCCCGTGCGGCCCGATCCTCTCCACCAAGGAGATCATCGAGGACTCCTCGCTCGCGGCCAACGACATGGTCGTCGAGGTCGAGCATCCGCAGCGCGGGACCTTCACCACGGTCGGGAGCCCGCTGAAGCTCTCCGACTCCCCCGTCACCATCACAGCGTCTCCGCTGCTCGGTGAGCACAACGCGGAGGTGTACGTCGGCGAGCTCGGTCTCGGCGACGAGGAACTGCGCCTGCTGAAGACGAACGGAGTCATCTAGTGCCGGACAGCACTGCCTTCAAGCCCGACAAGGACAACGTCGACGCGATCATCAAGGCCGCGCTCGCGCAGGGCCGTACGTCGCTGACCGCGCCCGAGGGCAAGGCGATCACGGACGCGTACGGCATCCCGACGCCGGGCGAGGCACTCGCGGAGTCGGCCGACGACGCGGTGGCCGTGGCCGCCCGGATCGGCTTCCCGGTCGCGATGAAGATCGTGTCGCCGGAGATCCTGCACAAGACGGACGCGGGCGGCGTGCAGATCGGCCTCGGTTCGGCGGCCGAGGTGCGCTCCGCGTTCACCACGATCGTCTCCAACGCCCGTAAGTACGACCCGAAGGCGCAGATCCTCGGCGTCCAGGTGCAGCAGATGGTGCCCGCGGGCACCGAGATCCTGATCGGGACCGTCACCGACCCCACCTTCGGCAAGGTCGTGGCCTTCGGCCTCGGCGGTGTCCTGGTGGAGGTGCTGAAGGACGTCACCTTCCGGCTGGCGCCGGCCACCAAGGACGACGCGCTGTCCATGCTGGACGGCATCCGGGCCGCGGAGATCCTGCGCGGGGTACGGGGCGGCGCGGCGGTCGACCGGGACGCGCTGGCCGATCTCGTGGTGCGGGTCTCGCAGTTGGCCGCCGACTTCCCCGCTGTCGCGGAGGTGGACCTCAACCCGGTCTTCGCCTCCGAGAACGGGGTCATGGCGGCCGACGTACGGATCCTGCTCACCGACGAGGTGCCGGCGGTACGGCGCCGCTACTCGCGCGAGGAGATCCTGACCTCGATGCGCCGGCTCATGGAGCCGCGTTCGGTGGCGGTGATCGGTGCCTCCAACGAGGACGGCAAGATCGGTAATTCGGTCATGCGGAACCTCATCGACGGAGGTTTCGCGGGCGAGATCTACCCGGTCAATCCCAAAGCCGATGACATACTCGGCCGTAAGGCGTACAAGAGCGTGATGGATGTTCCCGGTGAGCCTGATGTGGCGATATTCGCGATTCCCGCGAAGTTCGTCGCCACCGCGCTCGCCGAGGTCGGCCGCAAGAACATCCCCAACGCCGTCCTGATCCCCTCCGGTTTCGCCGAGACCGGCGAGCACGAACTCCAGCAGGAGATCGTGACGATCGCCGAGGAGAACGGGATCCGGCTGCTCGGGCCGAACATCTACGGCTACTACTCCACCTGGCAGGACCTCTGCGCCACCTTCTGCACCCCGTACGACGTCAAGGGCGGCGTGGCGCTGACCTCGCAGTCCGGCGGCATCGGGATGGCGATCCTCGGCTTCGCGAGGACCACCAGGACGGGTGTGTCGGCGATCGTCGGGCTCGGCAACAAGTCGGACCTCGACGAGGACGACCTGCTGACCTGGTTCGGTGAGGACGACAACACCGACTGCATCGCGATGCACCTGGAGGACCTGAAGGACGGCCGGGCGTTCGTGGAGGCGGCGCGCGCGACCGTCCCCAAGAAGCCGGTCGTGGTCCTCAAGGCGGGGCGTACGGCGGCCGGCGCGAAGGCGGCCGGCTCGCACACCGGGGCCCTCGCGGGCGACGACGCGGTGTACGAGGACATCCTGCGGCAGTCCGGCGTCATCCGGGCGCCGGGGCTGAGCGACATGCTGGAGTACGCGCGCGGGCTGCCCGTACTCCCCACCCCCAAGGGCGACAACGTCGTGATCATCACGGGCGCCGGCGGATCGGGTGTGCTGCTGTCGGACGCGATCGTCGACAACGGCCTGTCGCTGATGGAGATTCCGCCGGACCTGGACGAGGCGTTCCGCGCCTTCATCCCGCCCTTCGGGGCGGCGGGCAACCCGGTGGACATCACCGGCGGCGAACCGCCGTCGACGTACGAGGCCACGATCCGGCTCGGGTTGGAGGATCCCCGGATCCACTCCCTGGTGCTGGGTTACTGGCACACGATCGTCACCCCGCCCATGGTCTTCGCCGAACTGACGGCGCGGGTGGTGGCGGAGTTCCGCGAACGCGGCATCGAGAAGCCGGTGGTGGCGTCGCTGGCAGGCGACGTCGAGGTGGAGGCCGCGTGCCAGTACCTCTACGAGCGGGGCGTCGTGGCGTACCCGTACACCACGGAGAAGCCGGTCGAGGTGCTTGGCGCGAAGTATCGCTGGGCGCGGGCGGCGGGGCTGCTGTGACCGCCGTGGGACGAGGTTCGGAACCGTGGGGAGGCGCCGGATGAGCTGACGGTGCGACCCAGGGGGCCTGTGGATTCCGCTCATCGCAGGCCCCCCGCACGAAGAGAACGGACAGGGGGCGCTGGCCTGACTTCTTCGACGCAAGGGGTTCGATCGACAATGGCGACAACTGACATCTCCGCAGCCGTCCCCTACAGGGAGGTGGCGGACCGGAACGGCCGTATCTACCGGATCGGGCAGTCCGACCGGCAGATCATGGGGCGTCCACGGTGGACGATGGTGCTCTTCCCGTGGATCGGCATGATGGGAATCAGCTCCTCGGAGTACGCGTTCACCTCGGCCGAGGACACTCTGCACACGGCACACATGTGGAGCAGCGGGCACATCTTCTGGCTGATGGGTGTCTGGATCTTCTTCCAGGCGGCCGTGGCCTTCCCCGCGGGGCAGCTCCGTGAGAGCGGCAAGCTGCCCGCCCGCTACGCGATGATGCTGGGCGCGCTCGGCACGATCCTGGGATATCTGTCCCTGGCCTACGCGCCGCACGTGATCGTGGCGTACATCGGCTTCGGTATGTTCAGCGGTATCGGCGCGGGTCTCGTCTACGCGACCTGCGTCAACATGGTCGGCAAGTGGTACCCGGAGCGCAAGGGAGGCAAGACCGGCCTCGTCAACGGCGGTTTCGCCTACGGTTCGGTGCCCTTCGTCTTCCTGTTCAGCACGTACATGGACCTGAGCAACTACCAGGGCGTGCTCGTCTTCGTCGGCGTGATCTGCTGCGCGATGGTGGCGATCTCCGGGTGGTTCTTCAAGGACCCGCCGAAGTTCTGGTGGCCCGAGGGCGCCGACCCGCTGAAGGTCTCCGACGACCCGAGGATCCGGCGCGCGCTGGAGAAGAACCCGCCGGCCGTCAAGCAGTACACGCCGAAGGAAGCGGCACGCGTACCGGTCCTGTGGATGATGTGGTTCTGCCTGCTCTGCACGGCGGGCATCAACATCTTCGGTATCGCGATGCAGGTGCCCTTCGGCAAGGAAATGGGCTTCGCCGGCGGGATCGTGGCCACGGCCATGTCGCTGAAGGCCATCGTGAACGGCACCGGACGCGGTGTCATCGGCTGGATCTCCGACAAGTACGGCCGCCGCTACACGCTGATCTTCGTCTGCATCGTGCTCGGCATGTCGCAGTTCGGCGTGCTCGCCTCGGGATCGATCGGCAACATGCCGCTGTTCCTGGTCTGCTCGATGATCTCCGGCTTCGGCGGCGGCGCGATCTTCCCGCTGTTCGCGGCCATGACGGCGGACTACTTCGGTGAGAACAACAACGCGTCGAACTACGGCATGGTCTACAGCTCCAAGCTCATCTCCGGCCTCGTCGGCGCCGGTGTGGGCGGGGTCGTGGTGGACAACTGGGGCTACAACACCGCGTTCGTCATCGCGGGTAGCGTCGGGTTGTTCTCTGCGTGCCTCGCGGTCTTCCTGAAGGCGCCCGGCAGGCCGGACATCAGGAAGATCCAGGCCAATCCGAACCCGATCGGTCGGGAGGACGCCTGAGCGGGCCCGGATCGCGGGATCGCTGACACACATACGAGGCCCCCTGTACGGCTCCGGAAGGAGTCGTACAGGGGGCTTCGTCACGCGGTCGGGGTCAGCAGCGCTTCTCGCGCAGCGAGTGCAGGTGGTCCGCCGACTTCTGGGCGAACAGGAGGGAGTCGACCGGGTTGTCGTGCTCCGCCTGCCAGTGGTGGTCCTTGCGGCCGTTGTGGGTCTTGTTCACGGCCGAGATGAACTTCTTGTAGTCGATGTCGCCGTCGCCGACGTCGACCATGTCGTAACCGTCGCGCGCCTCCTCGTTCTTCACGCCGTCCTTGACGTGGAAGAGGGGGTAGCGGTCGGGCTGCTTGAGCACGTACTTCAGCGGGTCGAGAGGCGCGGGCCTGCCGTCACCGGTCTTGCTGAAGCGGTGCTTGGCGGCGAACGCCCAGTAGATGTCCATCTCCAGATAGACGAGCTTGGGGTCGGTCTCCGCGAGCAGGACGTCGTAGAGGCGGACGCCCGGCTGGTCGCTGGCGAAGGAGAACTCCTCGGCGTGGTTGTGCTGGTAGAACTTCATGCCGCGCTTGCGGGCGGCGGCGCCGTACGCGTTGAAGTCCGCCGCCGCGCGCTTCCAGGCGTCGACGGTGTTGCCGTACCGGAAGGGGCCCGACGCGGTGCCGATGTGGTCGAGGCCCAGCGCCTGGGCGTCGTCCAGGACCTTCTCCAGGTTCTGCGCGAAGCTGTAGGCGTCGGGGTTGTTGTCGTCGGCGTAGTTGACGTGGCTGCCGATCGGACGCAGACCGTGGTCCCGGGCGAGCTTGCGCAGCTGCGGGATGGTGATGGCGCCCGCGTTGCCCTGGGTGTAGCCCGCGTACTCGATCTCGTCGTAGCCGAAGCGCTCCAGCTCCTCGAAGACCTTCGCGAAGCCGAGCGAGTTGACCTTGTCACGCAGCGAGTAGAGCTGGATGCCGAGGTGGCCCGGGGTGAGGACGGGCTCGGTCTTGCCGTGCCCGTGACCGTGGCCGTGCCCGTGACCGCGGCCACGCTCAGCCGCGGCGGCGGGTGTGGCCGCCGAGAGGCCGAGTATGGCGGCGGCGCCGGTGCCCGCGGCCACACCCAGCATGTTGCGGCGGCTGAGCTTGGCTGCCAGCTCCGGGTCGACTGACTTCTTGCGGCTCATGCGTGGAACTCCTTAGATCAGTGCAGTCCTGCGAGATTGAGGAGCAGGGATTTCACGTCGGTGGCCTGGGTGCGGCCGACGACGGCTTCGGGGGTGGAGCAGAGGATGAGCGGACCTTCGTCGTCGCTCGACGGGAGGCGGCCGTGGCTGCCGCGGATGGGTGAGGGGTCCAGGGGGACGACCGCGAGCCGGTAGCGCATGCCGAGCTTCTTGCGGGCGATGGCCTTGGCCGCCTTGACCTTCACGTACGGGTCGAGGGGGTCCATGAACAGCTCGACGGGGTCGTAGCCGGGCTTGCGGTGGATCTCGACCAGCTGGGCGAAGTCGGGCGCCTTGGCGTCGTCGAGCCAGTAGTAGTACGTGAACCAGGCGTCGGGTTCGGCGACGGCGACCAGTTCGCCGGAGCGCGGGTGGTCCAGGCCGTAGTTCTTCTTGCCCTCGTCGTCCAGGATCTCCTCGATGCCGGCCAGGTCCTTCAGCGCCTCGCGGGTCGCGTCCAGGTCCTCGGGGCGGCGCACGTAGATGTGCGAGATCTGGTGGTCGGAGACGGCGAAGGCGCGCGAGGCCATCGGGTCCAGATACTCCATGCCGTCCTGGGTGTGGACCTCCAGGAGTCCGGCGCGGCGCAGGGCCCGGTTGATGTCGACGGGCCGGGAGACGTTGGTGATGCCGTACTCGGACAGGGCGACGACGGTACGGCCCTCACGGCGCGCGTCGTCCAGCAGCGGGCCCATCGCCGCGTCGAGGTCGCGGGCCGCCTGGTGGGAGCGGGGGTCGTCGGGGCCGTAGCGCTGGAGGTCGTAGTCCAGATGCGGCAGGTAGCACAGCGCCAGGTCGGGGCCCCGGGTGTCGATGATGTGCCGGGTGGCGTCGATGATCCACTGCGAGGAGACGAGGTCGGCGCCGGGGCCCCAGAAGTGGAAGAGGGGGAACGTGCCGAGTTTGTCGTGCAGTTCGTCGTGCAGGGCGGGCGGCCGGGTGTAGCAGTCGGGTTCCTTGCGGCCGTCCGCGTAGTACACGGGTCGGGGCGTGACGGTGTAGTCGGTGTCGGCGCCCATCGCGTACCACCAGCAGATGTTGGCGACGGTGTAGCCGGGGTGGACGCGGCGGGCGGCGTCCCACAGCTTGTCGCCGGAGACCAGTCCGTTGTGCTGGCGCCACAGCAGTACGTCGCCCAGTTCGCGGAAGTACCAGCCGTTGCCGACGATGCCGTGCTCGGACGGCAGGGTGCCGGTGAGGAACGTGGACTGCGCGCTGCACGTGACGGCGGGCAGCACGGTGGTCAGCGGGGCCTGCGAGCCCGCGGCGGCGAGCTTCTTCAGGTTCGGCATATGGGGCAGGAGCTGGGGCGTGAGTCCGACGACGTCCAGGACCAGCAGCGGGGTGGGAGAGACGGGAGTGGCGGCGGGGTCGGCGGTCATGGCAGCTCCTTGAGACCCAGGTCGACCAGCAGGTCGCGGGCCAGCGTCAGTTCGGCGGCGATGCCCTCGGCGAGCCGGCCACGTGAGCGGGGGCGCAGCTCGGGCGGGAGCGCCTGCCAGGTGTACGTCTCGACCTCCAGGTGGCGGGTCAGCGGTTCGGGGCCGCCGACGAGCCGGGCGAGGGTGTCCTGGAG
>NZ_MDCR01000008.1 GCF_001723055.1 Streptomyces niveus | reverse complement strand
GGCCGGGCCGGGGCGAGTCGCTCGCATGCGACTCGCCCCGGCCCGGCCGTCGCGGTCAGTCGAGCGGCTGGGGCCACTCGTTGGCGGGCAGCAGCTCACGCAGAGAGGCCGAGGCGGTGCGTCCGAGCACCACCTCGGCGTCGATGTTGGCGTGGTCGATCTGCCGGACGAACTCCCTGCACCGGCCGCACGGCGGCAGCACGTGCAGGGCGCCTTCCTCGTTCCGCCACACGGCGACGATCTTGACGATCCGGTACTCGCGCGCCGTCACCATGGCGGCGATGGCCGCGTGCTCGGCGCAGAATCCCGTACCGCAGCCGGTGTCGATGCAGACACCGGAGTAGAGCGTTCCCGAGTCGGTGACAAGGGTGGCCGCCACGTCGCCGAAAAGACGGTCGCCCACGTGGTGCGGGTGGAGCACCGCCTGTGCGGTGTCGATCAGTTCGCTGTTCGAGGGAGTCTTCACGCGACGGAACGCTACGTCGTCCCACCCGTGCCCGTCGTCCCGGTTTCGGGTCACCGGACGACGTACGGCCGGGGTACGGCTCCGGTCCGGTCAGGTCCCGCTCAAGTCCCGCTCAGGTACGCGTCCAGCGCGCCGAGCCACTCGCCGGTGCCTTGCTCACGCCACTCCGGCTTCTCGTATCCGTCGAGGAAGCTGCCCTGCTCGGTGAGGGTCAGCCGGGTGCCGGCGCCGTCGGGCGCGAACTCCACCGTGGTGAGGGAGGCGGTCCACAGCGCCTCACCGCCGTGCATGGTGGAGCTGTAGACGATCCGCCCCTCCGGGACGATGTCGTGGTACACCGACGCGAAGGTCATGACGGTGCCGTCCGGGGCCGTACCCCGGTTGATCTCCCGGCCGCCGACCGTGAAGTCCAGCTCGTGCGCGTTCTCCGGGCCCGCGAACCAGCCGCCCTTCGCCTCCGGGTCGGACCAGGCGGCGAACACACGGTCCGGCGGCGCGGTGTAGGCGCGTTCGATGGTGAACGTCGCGTGGGTGACGGTGTGGTCGGTCATGAGGTGCTCCCTTGCTCTGCTGATCCTTGCCCCGACGGGCCTCGCTCTTCCGACAGGTGCTCGCCGAGCCGGTCCAGACGGTGCTCCCACTCGGTGCGCTGCCGCCCGATCCAGCCCTCGGCCGTCCGCAGCCCGGCGGGCTCGATGTGGCAGGTGCGCACCCGGCCGGCCTTCTCGGACCGGACCAGGCCGCACGCTTCGAGTACCTGGAGGTGCTGCATCACGGCGGGCAGCGACATCTCCAGGGGCTGCGCGAGCTTGCTGACCGAGAGCGGGCCACGGATCAACCGTTCGACCATGTCCCGCCGGGTCGGGTCCGCCAGCGCCTGGAACACCGCGTCCAACGAGCCTTCATAGTTAGGCACGTACTTAACTATCGCAGCAGGGGCATCAACAGTCAAGTAACCGCTTAAGTATCAGGCGGTGCCGTCGGCCGCGGCGCGCAGAGCGGCCAGATCGAGCTTCTTCATGCCGAGCATGGCCTTCATCGCCCGCTGCCCACGTGCCTGGTCGGGATCGTTCAGCATCTCCTGCATGCCGCCCGGCACGACCTGCCAGGACAGCCCGTACTTGTCCTTCAGCCAGCCGCAGGGGCCCTCCTCGCCGCCGTCGGAGAGCTTGTCCCAGTAGTAGTCGACCTCCTCCTGGTCGGCGCACCCGATCATGAACGAGATGGCCTCGTCGAAGGTGAACTGCGGGCCGCCGTTGATCCCGATGAAGGTCTGGCCGTCCAGCTCGAACTCGACCGTCAGCACCGTGCCGGCCGGTCCGGGACCCGCCTCGCCGTAGTGGGTGATGCCGGTGATCCGGGAGTTCGGAAAGATCCCGATGTAGAACTCGGCGGCCGGCTCGGCCTGCCCGTCGAACCAGAGATTGGGGGTGATCTTCGGCATGGCTGTCTCCCGGTGTCGTGGCGGTGTCGTGGCGCGGTGTCGTCGCGGCCCGCTGCCGCTTCTTTCTCTTCTCTTCCTCTTCTGACTGTCCCACCGGCCGAAACTCATCGCAGAAGTAGCCGCCGAGGCGGCGGCCGGCTGGGCGCCGGCCGCCCCTCAGCCCTTCATCGCTCCCTGGAGCAGCCCGGTCACGAAGCTGCGCTGGAACAGCAAGTAGACGATCATGATCGGCAGCATCACGATGACCGTTCCGGCCGCCAGCGTCGGTACGTCGGTGTTGTTCTGGCCCACGAAGAAGCCGAGGCCCGCCGGGGCCGTACGCAGGGTCGCGTCCTGGATCAGCACCAGGACCAGCAGGAACTGGTTCCAGGACCACATGAAGACGAGCACCCCGAGCGTCATGAGCGACGGCCGGGCCAGCGGCAGCAGCACGCGCAGCAGGATCGTGCCCGACGAGGCCCCGTCGATACGCGCGGCCTCCACCAGCGACGGCGGCGTGGCGCGGAAGTGGGTCCGCATCCAGAACACGCTGAACGGCATGAACAGCGCGATCTCCACCAGGATGACGCCGAGGTAGGTGTTGGTGAGCCCCACCGCGCGCAGGTCGAAGTAGAGCGGCACCACGATCAGCTCGACCGGGATGGTGAGGCCGGCGATGAAGAACGCCGCCACCGCGTTGCCGCCGGGCAGTCTCATCGTGCCGAGCGCGTATCCGGCCAGGGTCGCGAGAACCAGCGACGCGGGTACGACTCCGAGTGCGACGACCAGGCTGGAGCGGATCAGGTCCGAGAAGCCGGCCACGGTCCAGGCCCGCCGGTAGTTGGCGAGGTTCCACTCGACCGGCCACGCGAGTCCGGTGACCGGCTCGCCCGCGGGTCGCAGGGAGGCGAGGAAGACGCTCAGGAAGGGGACGACGACGGCGATCGCCATGACGGTCAGGAGCGCGTACCCGGACCAACGCTCGGCCCGAGAAGCCCTGTTCACGGTGGTCTTGGTGGTGACGCCGGTCGTGACGGACTCAACGGCCCCGGTGGTCACGTCCGTTGTGGCCTTCAGGTCGTTCACCGCTTTCATGTCTCCGACCTCGAAAGCCGGTTGACCACATACACGAGCCCCAGAATCAGACAGCTCAGCACCACACCCAGCGCCGACGCGAGTCCCACGTCGCCGTCCGAGAACGCCAGCCGGTAGACCAGCAGGCCGGGCACGGTCGTCTGTTCGCCGGGGCCGCCGTTGGTCGTGACGTACACGATGTCGAAGCTGGCGAGCGCGGCCACCATCGTCACGGTCAGCGCGATGGCCAGTTCACCGCGCAGCTGCGGCAGTGTGACGGACACGAACTCCCGTACCGGGCCCGCGCCGTCGAGCCGCGCCGCCTCGTAGAGGCTCGGGTCGACCTTGTGGACCCCGCTGAGGAAGAGCATCGTGCACAGCCCGCTCAGCACCCAGGTGCCGACGAGCCCGACCGCGATCAGCGCGGTGTCGAAGTCGCCGAGCCACGCGCGGGTGATCCCGTCCAGCCCGACGGCGCGAAGGGCCTCGTTGACCAGGCCGTCGTCCCCGTACAGCCAGCGCCAGGTCACGCCCACGGCGACGAGCGGCACGATCTGCGGAAGCATGAACAGCAGGCGGTACACCCCCATGCCCGGCCGCCGGTACCGGGACAGCAGGGCGGTCGTCAGCAGACCGGTCAGGATGGGGACGAAGGAGAAGAAGACCACCAGCGCGAGCGCGTTGACCAGGGACCGCAGCAGTACGGGGTTCCGGAAGACCTCGCGGTAGTTGTCGAGCCCCACCCAGCTGCCGAGGGTGACGCCGTCCCAGTCGAACAGCGACAGGTACGCGGTGTGGAGCGCGGGAAGGACGGCGAAGACCACGTAGACGGCGAGGGCCGGCAGTACGTACAGGTAGCCGCGCATCGCGCCGCGCCGGTGGCTACTTTCCATGGTGCGCCTCCCAGACGTCCTGGATCTCGGCCAGGAACTCCGCCGGTCCGACGCGGGCGGCGATGAGCCGCTGCACGCCGGAGCGGAGCCGGTCGAGCATGGACGGCGCGGTGAAGTCGGGGAACTGGTTGGTGCCGTCGTCGGCGACCACCCGCCGGTGTGCCGCCGCCACTTCACCGAGTACGCCTTTCTGCTCGGGCACGGCGTCCGTGTCCGGGTCCGGTGGGAGGAATCCGTTGGCCGCGACGATCGATGCGGCCTCGGGCGACGCGAGGAAGTCGAGGAACGCCCCCGCCGCCTCCGGGTGCCGGGTACGCGAGGAGACGGAGTACGCGACGCTGAAGCCGGACGCCACGGACCGCGCCGACGCGTCGGGACCGGGCATGGGGAAGAAGCCGACGTTCTCCCCCATGGCGCCCACGAGTTGGCCCGCCGCCCAGTTCCCGTTGACCAGGAAGACGCTCTCGCCGCGGGTGAAGCGCGCGGTGGAATCGACCTGCGCCGTGCCGTTGGCCGACGGGTCGAAGTAGCCCTTCGCCGCCCATGCGGCCACCAACTCGGCCGCTTTCAGGGCGCCTTCGGTCTCGATCGTCGCTCCGTCCCGTCCGTCCACCCAGGCCCGGTACGTCTCCGGCGGCGTCAGCACGTTGACCAGCGCCGCCCACAGATGCAGACCGCCGGAGTCCAGCGCGCCGATGCTCAGGGGTGTCAGCCCGGCCCGCTTCGCCGCCGCGAGCCGGGTCTCGAACTCCGCGAGCGTGCGCGGCGGCCGGCTGATGCCCGCCGTGGCGGCCAGTTCCCTGTTGACGTACAGCCCGGTCATGGACAGGCCCACCGGTACCCCGTACAGCGATTCGCCGCGGCCCGCGGTGAGCTGCGCCAGGCTCGAAGCGGGGAACGCGTCGCGCCAGCCGTACGCGTCCCGGTAGGGCGCCAGGTCGAGGATGTCGCCGCGCTGCGCGAGTGCGTCCATGCCGATGGCGTACTGCGCGATGTCGGGCGCGGTGTCCGAGGTCATCGTGAGCTTGAGGCTCTTCACATAGTCCGCGAACTGCGTGTACTGCGGCCGTACGTCGATCCGCGGGTGCTTCTCCTCGAAGGCGGCGGCGAGCGCGTCGACCATCTCGGGCGCGTCCGCGAAGTTCAGCCGGAGCGTGACGTCCCCGTCGGGTACGGCGGTGGACGAGGGTACGGCTCTGGGCCGGCCGTTGTTCGCGTCGTAACCGCTGCCCGGGGTGAGGGCGCCGCAGGCGGCGAGCAGGACGGCGAGGCAGAGGACGCGGGTGGAGGCGACGGCGCGTCGGCGCACCGTGCCTCGGTCGGTGGCCGCCATGGGCGCCTCTCGGGTGGGGGCCGGGTGGTGCGGGCGCGACGGCACGGCTCAGCCGACCGCGAGGGAGATCTCCGTCGACTTGATCAGCGCGGTGACCCCGGTGCCGGGGGTGAGCCCCAGCTCCTCCACGGCCTCCCTGGTGATCACGGCGGTCAGCTCGGCGTCGTCCACGGCCACCTTGACGTTCGCCAGGCTGGGGCCGAGGACGATCTCCATCAGGGTGCCGGCCAGCCGGTTGCGGATGCTCAGGCCGTCGACCGGCCCGGTGGCCAGGGAGACCTCGGTCGCCTTGGCCAGCACCCGCACCGCGGCGCCCTCCTCGATGCCCAGCTCCTGGACGGCCTCCGCGGTGATGGCGGCGGTGACGTCCTGCCCGCCCGACAGATGGACCCGAACCGTGGCCATGACGTCCCCGGGCGTGACGGTGGTGACGGTGCCGGGGAGCTGGTTGCGAATGCTCAGGTGCATGGGGGGTTCGGCCTCTCGCTGGTGGGGGCGGGGAGCGGACGGGAGTGAGGCCATTCAAAAGGATGAGCAAAGGCCAGCCACCCATTGACGCCAGTATCTGAGAATTTGGCCTGATTTCGAACAAGTAAGGGCCAGCTAACTTAGGCTCGCCTCATTTCGAGGCCGCGACGCACACTGCCCTCAGCCGCTGGAGCCCTCATGCGCCCCTCCCGTCTCTCCTTGGTCACCGCCCTCGCGGCGGTCGCCGCCCTCACCACCGTCACGGCGTGCGCCGAGAAGAGCGACGCCGGCGGCGACGGGGCGATAGAGGTCATCGCCACCGACACTTCCTGCGAGGTGTCGAAGAAGGAGTTCCCGGCCGGCCATCTTCAACTGGCGGTGGAGAACAAGGGCTCGAAGGTCACCGAGGTCTACGTCCTGTTCCCCGACGACCGGATCGTCACCGAGCGCGAGAACATCGGCGCGGGCACCAAGGCGAACATCACCGCGGAGATCAAGGCGGGCGACTACGAGATCGCCTGCAAGCCGGGCATGCGGGGCAAGGGCATCCGGCAGCAGGTCAAGGCCACCGGCGGCGGCAAGACCGTTCAGCGTGACCCCGCGCTGGACGCCGCCGTCGCCGCGTACCGCCAGTACACGCTGGAGCAGGCGGAGGAGACCCTGCCGAAGGCGAAGGTGTTCGCGCAGGCCGTGAAGGCCGGTGACATCGAGGCCGCCAAGCGGGCGTACGCGGACTCCCGCATCGGCTGGGAGCGCACCGAGCCGGTGGCCGAGTCCTTCGGCGACATCGACCCGAAGGTCGACCTGCGCGCGGACGGCCTCGAAGAGGGCCAGGACCCCGAGACGGACTGGACCGGCTGGCACCGCCTGGAGAAGTCGCTGTGGGAGGACAAGAAGATCACCCCGCGCGACAAGGAACTCGCCGATCTGCTGATCACGGATCTGACCGTCTGGCAGAAGAAGGTCGGTACGGCGGAGATCACCCCGACGTCCATGGCGAACGGCGCCAAGGAACTGCTGGACGAGGTCGCCACCGGCAAGGTCACCGGCGAGGAGGAGCGGTACAGCCACACCGACCTGGTCGACTTCAAGGCCAACGTCGAGGGCGCCGAGAAGTCGTACACGCTGCTGAAGCCGGTGGCGTCGAAGAACGACGCCGCGCTGACCGGCGAACTGGACACTCAGTTCGCCGCGTTGAACACGCTGCTCGACAAGTACCGTGCGGACAAGACGAGTTACGTCTTCACGTCGTACGACAAGGTCGGCAAGGCGGAGCGCAAGGAGCTGTCCGACGCGGTGAACGCGCTGGCCGAGCCGCTGTCGAAGCTCGCCGCCGCGGTCGTGAAGTAGCGCCGCGGGCATGGGAGACACGACTCACTCCGACGAGCCGGCGGACACGACCGGTGGAACCCGCGCGCCGTCCAGGCGTTCGGTGATCGGCTGGGGCGGTGCGGGGCTCGCGCTCGGCGCCGCCGTGGCCGGCGGTACGGCCGTGGCGCTGCGCGGCCCGGACGGGACCGAGTCCGCCGGGTCGGCTGGCGCGGCCGTCCCGTTCCACGGCGCGCACCAGGCCGGGATCGCCACCGCCGTCCCCGACCGGCTGCACTTCGCGGCCTTCGACGTGACCGCCAAGGACCGGGCCGGGCTGATCCAGCTCCTCAAGGACTGGACGGCGGCTGCCGCGTTGATGACCGAGGGGCGCGCCGTCGGTGAGGGGGCGTTCGGCGGACTGCCGGAGGCGCCGCCGGACGACACGGGTGAGGCGGTCGGCCTGAGGCCGTCGCGGCTGACGCTGACCATCGGCTTCGGGCCGTCCCTGTTCACGGCGGAGGGCGACCGCTTCGGGCTGGCGGGCCGCAGGCCCGATGCCCTGGTGGACCTGCCGAAGTTCCCCGGCGACAACCTCGACCCTGCGCGCAGCGGCGGTGACCTGTGTGTGCAGGCGTGCGCCGACGATCCGCAGGTCGCGGTGCACGCCATCCGTAACCTGGCCCGGATCGGCTTCGGCCGGATCGCGATCCGCTGGTCGCAGCTCGGCTTCGGCAAGACGTCGTCCACGACGCCCGACGCGCAGACGCCGCGCAATCTCTTCGGCTTCAAGGACGGCACCCGCAATGTCGCGGGCACCGACACGGCGGCGCTCGACCGGCACGTGTGGGTGTCCCCCGGTGCTGGGCCCGACTGGATGGCCGGCGGCTCCTATCTCGTGGCCCGCCGGATCGCGATGCGGATCGAGACCTGGGACCGTACCTCCCTGAAGGAGCAGGAGGACGTCTTCGGGCGGGACAAGGGCGAGGGCGCGGCGGTCGGCAAGGCCAAGGAGCACGACGAGCCGTTCCTCAAGTCGATGCTGCCGACGTCACACGTACGGCTCGCGCACCCCGATTCCAACGGCGGGGCGCGGATGCTGCGGCGCGGCTACTCCTACACCGACGGTACGGACGGGCTCGGCCGCCTCGACGCGGGGCTGTTCTTCCTCGCGTACCAGCACGACGTGCGGGAGGCGTTCATTCCCGTACAGCGCGCTCTGTCGCGGGCGGACGCGCTCAACGAGTACATCCAGCACGTGGGTTCGGCGGTCTTCGCCGTACCGCCGGGCGTCCGGGACAAGGACGACTGGTGGGGACGGGAGCTGTTCTCATGACCCGCACTCCCATGACCCGCACTCGCGTGACCTGCACAGTGACATCGGCGGAAGGACGGCCGGCATGTTCGGCAACTATCTGATCGGCCTGCGCGAGGGGCTGGAGGCCAGTCTGGTCGTCTGCATCCTCGTCGCGTATCTGGTCAAGACCGACCGCCGCGAGGCGCTGCGGCCGGTGTGGCTCGGCATCGGTATCGCCGTCGCCGTCTCGCTGGCCTTCGGCGCCGCGCTCGAATTCGGCTCCCAGGAGCTGACGTTCGAGGCCCAGGAACTGCTCGGCGGGTCGCTGTCGATCATCGCGGTCGGCCTGGTGACCTGGATGATCTTCTGGATGCGGCGTACGGCGCGGCATCTCAAGGGTGAGCTGCACGGCAAGCTCGACGCGGCGCTGCGGATGGGTACGGGCGCGCTGGTCGCGACCGCGCTGCTGGCCGTGGGCCGGGAGGGGCTGGAGACGGCGCTGTTCGTGTGGGCGTCGGTGCGGGCCGGCGGCGAGGGCCGGTCGGGGCCGCTGATCGGGGTGCTGCTGGGGATCGCCACGGCGCTGGTGCTGGGCTGGCTGTTCTACCGGGGCGCGCTGAGGATCAACCTGGCGAGGTTCTTCAAGTGGACCGGCTCGATGCTGGTGGTCGTGGCGGCGGGCGTTCTCGCGTACGGCGTGCACGATCTTCAGGAGGCGCGCTTCCTCGGCGGACTGCAGGACAAGGCGTTCGACATCACCAGCACGATCCCGCCGGACAGTTGGTACGGCACGCTGCTGAAGGGCGTGTTCAACTTCCAGCCCGATCCGACCGTCGTGCAGGTGTGGGTGTGGGCGCTGTATCTGATTCCGACGATGCTCTTCTTCCTCGCGCCGCAGCGCGGGAAGGCGACCGGGCGGCCCGCGCCCGCGGCGCCCCCGAAGGCCGGACCGGAGCCGGCCCCGAAGGCGCCGTAGCCCGACCCGGGGGCGACGGAGGGGTCAGATCGCCGTCGCCGCCGCCCCCACCGCTGCCGCCGCTGTGGCTGTTGCGCATCGGCTCGGAGTGCACGTCCTTGATGTGGACGACCGGACCGAGCCGGACACCGGCGGCCTCCTCGTCCAGGTCCGCCTTCTCGCGCAGCTCGATCACGAACGAGGCGGTGCACTCGTCGCCGCGTAACTTGCGCTCGTCGCCGCAGGTCCAGAGGGACTTCGTGTGGATCAGGCCGGATCAGCCCGACGCCCCTTCACCGGTCCCCGGGGACCGGTGAAGGGGCGTCGGGCTGATCCGGCCT
>NZ_MDCR01000079.1 GCF_001723055.1 Streptomyces niveus | reverse complement strand
GCCGTCGTCGCCGACGGGGTCGCCACCGTGACCATCGAGCATCCCGCGAAGCGCAACGCGCTGACCCCGTCGGCGACGACGGCACTCAGCCGTGGCATGGGATCCATGCGCGGGATGCTATCCGGCCCCGCGATCACCAGGCCGAACCCATGATCACGAACTGGCTGGAAACAGGCACAGCCGGTCAACCATGTAACAGGGTCGAGCGAGCCCGGACACTATCCATCGATAGGCGCTGACTTCTGTTCAGTGCCGTGGGCCGTCCGGCCTTGTTCCCAAGACTCGGTCACCGACGCACAGCGCTCTCGGAGCGCTGGAGAACCGAGGGTGGTGCCGTGGTGGAGAGCCTCGGGAGTGTTCCGGCCAGACCGAAGCCGTACGAGGGGGTCTGGCGGTTCACGGCCCCCGCCGTCGATGTCTCCGTGCCACAGGCCCGGCACGCCGTACGCGACCTGCTCGGCCGGCAGGGCGTCCCGGCGTCCGACGAGACCGTCCAGGGCCTGTTGCTGATCGTGTCGGAGCTGGTGACCAACGCCGTACGGCACGCGGCCCTGCTCTCGCCCGAGCTGGCGGTGGAGGTCGCCATCGCCGCCGACTGGATCCGGGTGTCCGTCGAGGACAGCCACCCCTACCGGCCGAAGGCGCTGGAGAGGGACTACGCCCAGACCGGCGGGCGCGGTCTGCTTCTCGTACGGGAGATCACCCTGGAGGCGGGCGGCACCTGCGACGTCGAGCACACGGCGAGCGGCGGGAAGATCGTCTGGGCGCTGCTGCCGCTGACGCCCGACGCCGTGGTGGTGTCCGCCCTGACCCCGGTGATCCAGGAGGAGCGCGGCCCGGCTACCAGCCCCCGGACGGCCCTGTGAGTTCCCTCATCGCGGGACGCGCCGCGTCCAGCACGCTCATGAACCACGCGGAGAACGGCGCCGACCGGTGCCGCTCCTCCAGCTCCGCCGGTGTGACGAACGCCGTGTCGCCGATCTCCGTCGGGTCGGGCCGCAGGTCCGCCTGGGCCAGCCCGACGAAGAGGTGGTTGTACTCGTGCTCGACCAGGCCGGACGCCGGGTCCGGGTGGTTGTAGAGGACCGTGCCCGCCTCGGCGAGCAGCGTGGGCGAGATGCCCAGTTCCTCGTACGTGCGCCGGGCGGCCGCGGCGAAGGGCGCCTCGCCCGGATACGGGTGCCCGCAGCACGTGTTCGACCAGACGCCGGGGGAGTGGTACTTGCCGAGCGCGCGGCGCTGGATCAGCAGCCTGCCCTGTGCGTCG
The DNA here is from genome assembly GCF_001723055.1 of Streptomyces niveus. Classification (GTDB taxonomy): domain Bacteria; phylum Actinomycetota; class Actinomycetes; order Streptomycetales; family Streptomycetaceae; genus Streptomyces; species Streptomyces niveus. Next base: position 258 of record NZ_MDCR01000079.1, on the reverse strand, counting down.
AAGAGAAACACGGAGAACGCCCGGTGCAGCTGGCCCGGTGCCTGATGTGCGGCGAGCTTCTCCGCCGTGCCGATGGTGTTCCCGTCCTCGTCGACCAGCTCCAGCATGATCGTTTCTTGGGCGCCATTGGGCGAGGTGCTCGTGGCAGTGACAGGTGTGGTCGGCATAGCCATCCTTCGCTTCGGTCCTCGGCCCCCAAGTCTGCCGTACGAGAGCGCCTTGTCCGTACTTCCGTGAAACGGGCATGTCCGCCCCCGC
>NZ_MDCR01000078.1 GCF_001723055.1 Streptomyces niveus | reverse complement strand
GTTTCCTCGTTCCAGCTGCACTTCGCCGATCACGACATCCTGACCCCCGGTGACGCGCCGAACGTGCTCGTCGCGATGAATCCGGCCGCGCTGAAGGCGAACATCGCCGATGTGCCGCGGGGCGCGGACATCATCGTGAACACGGACGAGTTCACCAAGCGCCCCATGGCGAAGGTCGGGTACCTGACCTCACCGTTGGAGGACGGGTCGCTGGAGGCCTACCAGCTGCACCCGGTGCCGCTGACGACGCTCACGATCGAGGCGTTGAAGGACTTCGGGCTCTCCCGCAAGGAAGCCGAACGGTCGAAGAACATGTTCGCGCTGGGGTTGCTGTCGTGGATGTATCACCGGCCGACGGAGAGTACGGAGCAGTTCCTGCGGACGAAGTTCGCGAAGAAGCCGAACATCGCCGAGGCGAATGTGGCGGCGTTCCGGGCGGGCTGGAACTTCGGTGAGACGACGGAGGACTTCGCCGTCTCCTACGAGGTGGCCCCCGCCACGACGGCGTTCCCGGCGGGCACGTACCGGAACATCTCGGGGAATCTGGCGCTGTCGTACGGGCTGATCGCGGCCGCCCGTCAGGCGGATCTGCCGCTGTATCTGGGGTCGTACCCGATCACCCCGGCCTCCGACATCCTGCACGAGCTGTCCCGTCACAAGAACTTCGGTGTCCGCACCTTCCAGGCGGAGGACGAGATCGCCGCCATCGGCGCGGCGCTCGGCGCCTCGTTCGGCGGCTCGCTCGCGGTGACGACGACGTCGGGGCCGGGGGTGGCGCTGAAGTCGGAGACGATCGGGCTGGCGGTGTCGCTGGAGCTGCCGCTGCTGGTGGTCGCGATCCAGCGCGGCGGCCCCTCCACCGGGCTGCCGACCAAGACCGAGCAGGCGGACCTGCTGCAGGCGATGTACGGGCGCAACGGCGAGGCCCCCGTACCGGTCGTCGCCCCCCGCACTCCGGCGGACTGCTTCGACGCCGCGATCGAGGCGGCCCGGATCGCCGTCACCTACCGCACCCCGGTCTTCCTGCTCTCCGACGGGTACCTCGCCAACGGCTCCGAACCCTGGCGGATCCCCGAACAGGACGAACTCCCTGATCTGGGTGTGCAGTTCGCGTCGGGCCCCAACCACACCCTTGCCGACGGCACCGCGGTGTTCTGGCCCTACAAGCGTGACCCGCAGACCCTGGCCCGCCCCTGGGCCGTGCCCGGCACCCCCGGACTCGAACACCGCATCGGCGGCATCGAGAAACAGGACGGCACCGGCAACATCTCCTACGACCCCGCCAACCACGACTTCATGGTCCGCACCCGCCAGGCCAAGATCGACAACATCCAGGTGCCCGACCTCGCCGTGGACGACCCGCACCGCGCACGCACCCTGGTCCTCGGCTGGGGCTCCACCTACGGCCCCATCACCGCCGCCGTCCGCCGCCTGCGCCGGGACGGGCACGCGATCGCGCAGGCGCACCTGCGCCACATCAACCCATTCCCCCGCAACCTCGGCGACATCCTCAACCGCTACGACAAGGTCGTCGTCCCGGAGATGAACCTCGGCCAGCTCGCCGCGCTCCTGCGGGCGAAATACCTCATCGACGCGCACTCCTACAACCAGGTCAACGGCATGCCGTTCAAGGCCGAACAGCTCGCCACGGCACTCAAGGAGGCCATCGATGCCTGAGGCCAACGAACTGCTCACCCTCGTCCCCAAGGCCGAGGCCAAACAGACCATGAAGGACTTCAAGTCCGACCAGGAAGTCCGCTGGTGCCCCGGCTGCGGCGACTACGCCGTCCTCGCCGCCGTCCAGGGCTTCATGCCCGACCTCGGCCTCGCCAAGGAAAACATCGTGTTCGTGTCCGGAATCGGCTGCTCCAGCCGCTTCCCCTACTACATGAACACCTACGGCATGCACTCCATCCACGGACGCGCCCCCGCCATCGCCACCGGACTCGCCACCTCACGCCGCGACCTCTCCGTCTGGGTCGTCACCGGCGACGGCGACGCCCTCTCCATCGGCGGCAACCACCTCATCCACGCCCTGCGCCGCAACGTCAACCTCAAGATCCTCCTCTTCAACAACCGCATCTACGGACTCACCAAAGGCCAGTACTCACCGACCTCCGAAGTCGGCAAGATCACCAAATCCACACCGATGGGCTCCCTCGACGCACCCTTCAACCCGGTGTCGCTCGCCATCGGCGCGGAAGCGTCCTTCGTCGCCCGCACCGTCGACTCCGACCGCAAACACCTCACCAGCGTCCTGCGCCAAGCAGCCGACCACCCCGGCACCGCACTCGTCGAGATCTACCAGAACTGCAACATCTTCAACGACGGCGCCTTCGAAGCACTCAAGGACAAAGAGCGCGCCCAGGAGGCGGTCATCCGCCTGGAACACGGCCAGCCCATCCGCTTCGGCACCGACAACTCCAAAGGTGTTGTTCGGGACCCCGCCACCGGCGACCTCACCGTCGTACCCGTGACGGCGGACAACGAACACCAGATCCTCATCCACGACGCACACACCACCAGCCCCACCACCGCCTTCGCACTCTCACGCCTCGCCGACCC
>NZ_MDCR01000077.1 GCF_001723055.1 Streptomyces niveus | reverse complement strand
GGGCCACTGCGGCGCGGCCCGTACCGCTCGCGAAGCCGTCGTCGTCGTCAACAGATCGGGCCGGGCCGCGCCGCAGTGGCCCTCAGCAGGTCTCGCAGCAGGTCGAAGTCGATGCCCTCCGGCTTACGGAACCGCAGGCACCCCTTGCCCATGTCCTGCCCGGCCAGCCGTTCCTCGAACGCCTCGCGGACGTCACTGCGCATGAGATAGAACGAGATGTACTGCTTCTGGCTGGCGAACGCGATCTCGCACGCGCCGTCCCGCTCGTACGCGGGCATCCCGTACGCCATGACCTCGTCGAAGCCCACCAACTCCTCCCTGCACAGCTGCCGCACCCTGTTCAGTACGGCCCTGCGTTCCTCAGGGACCTCGGTCAGATAGCCGTCAACGTCGCTTGCCTTGCTCTGCACCATTCCATGAGGTTAAGCCGGATCCGACGCGGCCCCGTTCTCGGACAGAACCCTCTCGATACGGGCGCGGTGCGCCGCCTCCCACTCGTCCAGGCTCTCGGCCGCCTCCTTCGCCAGCTTCGCCCGCGACGCGGAAAGCACCTCCTCCGCACGGCCGTGCGGCGTCACCACGACGCCCTCCTCGTCGGCCACCACGATGTCGCCGGAGCGCACCGTCACCCCGCCGCACCGCACATCGAGGTTCAGCGGCTCGACAGCCGCCTTGGTCCCGGGAATCGGAATGACGCCCCGCGCGAAGACCGGGAAGCCCATCTCCCGTACCTCGCCCAGGTCACGGATCACCCCGTCGAGTACGAACCCCGCGATCCCGCGCCGCTGCGCGACGGCGCACACGTTCCCGCCCGCCAGCGCGTAGTCCACATCACCGGCCTGTACGACGACGACCGAGCCCGGCTCCGCGCGGTAGATCGCGGCGTGGAGCATGAGGTTGTCACCGGCCGGGCAGCGCACCGTGAACGCCGGACCCGCGATACGCGGCATCGACGGCCACAGCGGGCGAATGCCGATGTCCATGACCTGCTCGCGCCCGAGAAAGTCGGCGAGCGTGGTCGGGGGGATGTCCTTGAACCCACTGATGTCGTTCACGTGCGCTCCTCCGTCGATTCCAGAACGCGGTCGAGAGTCCGCCGCCCCATGGTGCTCATCGTCGGGTTGCTCTCGACGTAATACCAGACCGTGCCCATCGCCTGTACGAACGCCCACGCCTTCCCGCGCTCCCACTCCAGGTCGTCGCAGCCCAGCTCCCGCCGCAGCACCTCCCGCGGCCCCCGCTCCAACAGGTGCCACCCGCCGACCAGATCCAGCGCGGGATCCGCCGGAGCGAAGCCACCGGTGTCCAGTACGCCCCCGAGCCGGTCGAGCCCGTCGCCCACGACCAGCACGTTGCCGGGGATCAGATCACCGTGGCTCATCACGTCGGCACCCGTACGCCCCAGCCCCCGCAGCCGGCTCCACACCTCCCGCAGCCGGGGCACGTCGAGCAGCTCCCCGCTCTCCGCGAAGCACTTCTCCATCCACCCGTCGTGCTGCGTCAGTACGCCGCCGCGGCCCCCGCCGCTGAAGACCCGCCCCCGCGTGTCCGCCGTACGCAGGGCGCCGATGAAGCCCGCGAGATCCCTCGCGAAACCGTCCGACCCACCCACACCCGCCTCGGCCCCGGCGTCCGAGGCGACCGTCCCGTCTAGCCACGTCTGGACGGACCACGGCATCGGATAACCCGCCCCGGGCTTCCCCAGCGCGACGGGCTCCGGCACGGGAACCGTGGACACCCCCGCCAGCTCCGCGCCCGCCTCCGCCTCCTGCTCCAGCGCCACCAGAAGCTCGGCGGCGTCGGCCAGCCGAAGCGGAAAGCGAGCGGAGAGATCGTCCCCGATACGGAAGATGGCGTTCACCGTCCCCGCCGACGGCAGCAGCCGGATCTCCCTGCCGCGCCACTGCGGGAACTGTTCCCCGATCAAGGCCCCCACCGTCTCGGCGGTCACGTCCACTTGATCCTCGTGCATGGTCATCACGTCAGACTTCCATACGTCAGACACCACCGCGCCGACTGTGCCGGTTGCGCTCCGCCAGCCGTGCGCTCAGCTCCGACGGGGGCGGTACGTAGTCCGGACACTTCGGGTTGCCGCACTCGCACTTGGGCCAGGCGAGCACGGCGCCCGGCCCGAGAATCCGTTCCGCGTCGCCGGCCTCGCCGTCACCGTCGATCTTCCGCACCACCAGCACTCCATCCGTACCGAACGTACTCATCAACCGGGACAGAAACCGCCGCGCGTCACTGCCGCTCACCGCGCCACCCGCCTGAGGCCTTGTTCAACGCGCCGCAGCAGCTCAGGTGTCACGGGTGCGTACACACGGGGGACGACTTCGGGTACGAGCCGCCAGAAGCCGCCGCTGTGCACGACGGCTTCCAGTTCGGCCACGTCGTCGGCGACGCGGGACGGTGTTCGAGTCTCTGGTTCGAACATGCCGGTGATCCACCTTCCGTCATTGCGTAACTACGTTCCGTGCATCAAGAATCGGCAGATACGGCCGTGTCCAAAAGGGCTCGGCCATAGCCGGGTTGCCGTTGGACACAGGGGAGTTGTCATGGGCGCACGGAAGCCGAACGCAGGTCAGAGGCCGTCAGCGCGGCAGATGCTCGCGAAGGAACTGGCACGGCTGCGGGAGGAGTCGGGGAAGTCCTTGGCCACGCTGGGCGAGGAGACGACATATGACCGTGCGTACTTGCACAAGCTGGAGACGGGGGCGCGAGTGGGGTCACCGGGGGTGATCGCGGCGCTCAGCGCGGTGTACGGAACGGGTGACCGCCTCACGATGCTGTGGCAGTTGGCGCGGGAGGACGCGTTCGCCGACAAGTACAAGCGGTTCATGGAACTTGAGGCGAAGGCGACGGTTCAGTACGCGTACTCCGTCGGTGCCATTCACGGTCTCCTCCAGACGGAGGGCTACGCCCGCGAAGTCTTCGAGGCAACGCGACCACGCGACGAGAACGAACTCGCGGAGGAGGTCGCGGCGCGGCTGGGGCGGCAAGATCTGCTGCGTCGTGAGGACGCACCGCACTTCCGCGCGGTCCTGGACGAATCCGTACTGCGGCGCAAGACTCGCGACCCCAAGGAGTGGGTGCGGCAACTTGAACACCTTCTAGAAGCAAGCCGGTTGCCAAACGTCACGCTTCAGGTGTTGCCTTTTGAGGCGGGGCCGCACGCCCTGCTGGGCACCTCGGTCACCATCCTCTGGCTTCCGGACGGCAGGGCGGTCGCGTACACGGAGGACGCCCACTCGGGAAAGTTGATCGAAGATCCGTCAGAGGTCGAGAAACTGCGCCTGTCCTACGATCTACTGAGGGACCTGGCCCTGTCGCCGCGGGATTCTGTGGCGTTCATCGAGCGACTGCTGGAGGAGAACAAACCATGCGCCCCCGACCCGACCTGAGCACGGCACAGTGGCGTAAGTCCAGCTACAGCAACGGCGACGGCGGCCAGTGCGTCGAGGTGGCCGACGGCTACCCCGGCGTCATCCCCGTACGCGACAGCAAGGCGCCCTCCGGCCCCGTACTCCTCCTCCACCCCACCGCCTGGCGCGACTTCGTCGCCCACGTCGGCGGTGGCGAGCGTCCCTAGCGTTCGGGGAGGGAAGGGTCCGGCGTCCAGGGTGACGGCGCGGTGATGGCCCAGCGTTCGTGGTCGCGCCAGGCCCCGTCGATGTAGAGGTAGTCGGGCGACAGCCCTTCGTAACGGAAGCCCAGTCGCTCGACCACGGCCAGGGACGCCTTGTTCCCCGGCTGGATGTTCGCCTCCAGCCGGTGGAGGCGCAGGTCGTCGAAGGCGTGCCGCAGGGCGATGGTGAGCCCTTCGGATATGTAACCCCGCCCCGCCGACGGGGCGAAAGCCGCGTAACCGAGGGACGCGCCCTGGTAGCGGCCCCGGATGACCGAGTTGATGTTGACCATGCCGGCCACCGCGCCCGTCTCCCGGACGCGGATGACGTAGCCCAGGTTGGTGCCGTCGGCGAAGCGGCGCATCCACGCCTGGAACTCCTCCGGGGTCGCCGGCAGCTGCATCCACGGCGAGTGCAGCTCGGCGCTGGCCCGCACGAGCGAGCAGAACTCGTCCTGGTCGGCGAGGGTGAGCGGGCGCAGTTCGACCCGTGAGGGGAGACTCGTCATGGCCCAATGCTAGAGCTGACGGAAGGCGTGAACGCTCATGGAGCTGCACGAGTTACAGGCACGCGCACTGCGGATCCACGATCTCTACGACGAGCTCAACCAGCGCGTACGCGGCCGGGTGTGGACCCGCGAGGAGTTCATGCTCGGGTTCGTCGGAGACGTAGGAGACCTCGCGAAGCTCGTCATGGCGGAGGAGGGCGCCCGGCCAGGTGGCGGGCGGGAAGCCCTCGAACACGAACTGGCCGACTGCCTCTGGTCCGTCCTGATCCTCGCGCACCGTTACGGCGTCGACCTCGACCACGCCTTCCGCCGCACCATGGACGATCTCGACAACGCCATCCGCGCCCAACTGCCCCCGGCATAGGGTCTCCGACATGGAAATGGATCTCGCCGCCTACGAAGAGCGTGCCCGCTCCGGCCCCTGTTTCGTCTGCGCGTTCCTCCGGGGGGACCCCGACTACCGGCACGAGACGGTCTACGAGGACGCCGACCACATCGCTTTTCTCGACCGCTGGCCCACTCTCCCCGGCCGGGTGCTCGTCTCGCCCAAGGCGCACGTGGAGCACGTCGTACGCGACCTGGACGAGGCGGCGTACGCGCGGCTCATGCTGGTCGTACGGCGTGTGGCGCTCGCCGTCGAGAGTGTGCTGCGGCCGGAGCGTACGTACCTGCTCTCCCTCGGCAGCCAGCAGGCGAACTCCCATCTGCACTGGCACATCGCCGCGTTGCCGCCCGGGGTGCCGCCGGAGCGCCAGCAGTATCACGCGCTGATGACCGAGAACGGGATTCTCGACCAGACCCCCGACGAGATCGCCGACCTGGCCGCCCGCCTGCGCGCGGCACTTCACCAGGCGTGAACCGGCCGTTCCCCTGGCAGGTCCGACGTCCGGCCCATGGCTCCACCGGTCCGGTGGAGCCATGGGCGGCCCGTGGGGGGCTCAGAGATTGACGGGTTCCCAGACGGGCAGCCAGACGTCGTTGGGGACGCCCTGGGGCGTGCAGTCGTACTGGATCAGGGAGTTGCCCACGCCGACTCCGCCCGCGACGTTGAGGCACTTGTTGCTGGACTTGACGACGACCTGGTAGCCGATGCCCTTGGGGACGAATCTCCACAGTTCGTTGTCGGCGTTGCCGCAGTCGTACTGGATGACCAGGGTGCCGTTGGCGGTGCCGCCACCGGCGACGTTGAGACACTTGCCGCTGCCCACGGACTTGAACCGGTAGTACCCGCCCAGGGCGGAGTCCGCCTCCCAGCGTTCGTTGGCGGTACCGGACCACGGGTACTGGATGACCGGTGCACCGTTGTCCGGGGAGGCTCCCCGTACGTTGGCGACCTGTCTCGGGTCGCTCGCCAGCCGTAGCGTGAACTGCTGCGCGACGATCGACCGGGGGGCCGCGTCCGCGCGTGCTCCGGCAGGCGCTCCCGCGGAGTCGACGGCGACCGCCGGGCTGAACGAACCCGACATCAGTCCGACGCTCGCCACGACGGCTCCCAGCCCCATGCCCCACCGTTTGTACGACTTCATGCTCTCTGCCTCCGATTTCACCGGCGCGCCAGCGACCATCGCCGAACGCGTTCAACTAACTACTTAAAGTAGCCAGTTGGGGTGATCGGCCACAGTCGGCATTGGGAGCGTTCATGATTCGCGCGATGCTTCCGCACCCCCGCCAGGGCAGCGGGATCACTCTTGCCCAATGTTTGGCCCGCGCCCGGACCGGCGGAGGTCAGAGCGGCCTGACCCAGCGGCTCCACTGCTCCTCCGCCTCGTAGCCGGCGTTCCGCCAGGCGTGCTGGGCGAGTTCGTTGTCGTCCAGGACCATCGCGTCGGCCCGGCGGCCACCGAGTGCCGCGAAGCGTTCGTGCGCGGCGGCCAGCAGCGCGGCGGCGATGCCCTGGCGGCGGCGGTCCGGGGCGACGGCCAGCCGGTAGAGGTGGCAGCGCCAGCCGTCGTAACCGGCGATGACCGTGCCGACGATCGCCCCGTCGTCGGGCGACTCGGCCACCAGCAGGGCGTCCGGGTCGCGGACGATCAGACGCGTGACCCCGGCGATGTCGTCCGTGATGCTGACGCCCTCGGCGGACCGGGCCCAGAAGGCCAGCAGGGCGGGGACCTCGGCGAGAGAGGCGGTGCGGATCGAGACCTTGCTCATGGGGGCTGTCTAGCAGGAGCGCGCGCGGCCGAGCAGACATTTTCGCCGACCGGACACCCCTCCGACCAGGCACGCGTCACTGAACCGCTCGTATCCCCGTCACGTAGGAAGGATCAAGGAGCACCGTGGGACATCTTGGTCGGAAGCGGCCGGGAGGATTGGCGCCACGGCATGTGCTCGACGGCGAGATGGGATCGGAGAGAGACATTGCCGCGACGGCCGGAGCATTCCGATGTCGAGGACTACGGTTCGAGCAACGGCAGCGAGGGGTCCTTCACGAGAGACGCCCCTGTCGAGAGTTTCAACGAGGCGATCGGCGAGTACCCCCGGCAGGTGACCTACCTTCCCCAGCCGACGGTGGGCTTCGGTACGTCCAGGAAGGGCCCCCGGCCGGAAGACCTCGTCGTGGCCAGGACCGGCTCGGCCGCCGGCCGGCCGCCCTTGTATCGGGCGGACCGTGAGCCGCTGTACCGCTGGGATTCGCGCCGGCCCGCGATCATCTTCAGTGAGGGGTTCCAGCCCAAGAGCGATGCGGCCCCCAGCAGCCTTCAGTACCACCAGAAGCAGCGCACCGATTCGGCGATGGTCAGCTTCACCCGCAAGGAGGAGCCGGAACATGGCACGTTGCACCGGGAAGCGGGCACCGACAACGCCTACCGGTACGTCGCGCCGTCCGCCCCGGGCGGTATCGACGTCGCGATGTCCCTCGGCACGGCGAGCTACGCCCATCAGCAGGAAGTCGTCCACTGGAAGGGCATGACGCCGGACCACATCGCCAGGGTCGACGCGTACGACGTGAACAGCGAGTTGGTCGCCGCGGTGGACAACCCCTTCGCCTCGGCCGAGACATGGCAGGCACAGGCGCGCCTGGACCAGGAGACGGCGCAGGACCGCGTCTACGCGGCGGCATGCGGTGCCGAGGTCGGCCAGGCATCGCAGTACGACCGGTACTGCCACCAGTACGCCGAGTGGCACGTGGCCAGCGGCGGCCAGCACTCCGAGCAGGGCCAGATCGACGGACACGTCCGGACGTACGCCGAGTTCTGGAGGCAGAACTACTACCAGCCGGAGATTCAGCAGCACGCCCAGCACTGGGCCGGCGAACTCGGCGAGCCGTGGTCCTACGCGAATCCCCCGCAACCCCCGGCCGCGACGCAGGCGTTGTACAACGACTACTACGTGCTTCAGGACCAGGCGGCTCAGTGGGCCGCGCAGCAACCCGTCGCCACCGCCGCTCAGACGTACGCTCCGCAGAACCTGGTGAACTACCCGTCGCAAGGGGCCGCGCAGCAGGGCGGGGGCCAGAGTTTCGGCAACGTCCAGTACACCCAGTATGGTCCCGTTCAGCACACCCAGTACGGACCGCAGGGCGGGGCCGGTGCCCGGGGCAGGGGCAGCGGTCGCTGAGCCAAATCCGAGCAGGAGGGGGAACTCGCGGATGGCATGGGACGAGTGGGAGGGACTCAAGGCCGACGCGGCGGCCCGGAGTTCCACACAGATGCAGCTCAACCAGTATCCGGCGGATCCGGGCGGCGGCGGAACCGGGATCCCGGTCACCGAAAGCCTGAAGTCGGAGAAGAAGGCATGGGTGAAGGCCGGCGAGGGCGTCACCGGTCTGAAGGCCGACATCAGCAAGGCGTTGACCGGGCTGGAGAACGGACAGGCCGGGCTCGGGGACACCACCGGCTGCCAGACCGCCGCCGCGCAGAAGGAGTTGTACGACTCCTGGAAGAAGTACGTCGGCGACGTGAGCGCCCGCTGCGGTGAACTCGGCGGGCTGCTGGAGAGGTCGGGCCACGACCTCGCGAAGACCGACCAGTCCGTCCTCACCGATCTGGACCAGCTCAAGGTCAAGTACGCGGACACCGAGGCCGTCGGCGGCCAGGCCCCGAAGGGACGGTGATCCGCGCTCATGGATCTCGCGACGCTGAAGGGCTTCAAGCCGTCGGAGTACGAGGAGGCCGCCGACGGCTACCGGACGACCGGTGACATGGCCAGTGCGGCGAAGGACACGATAAACAACCGCATCAGCGCGGGCATGACCAGCCAGCTGAAGGGCGAGGCGGTGACGGCCGCCCTGCGGGAACTCAAGAGTCTGTCGCAGAACTTTCACTACGCGCAGACCGAATGCGGTCTCGTGAGCACCGCGCTGACCGGCTTCGCCTTCGACATGGCGGCGGCCAAGCGCAAGCTGGACGCGGCCATCGCGGACGCCGCGGCCGACAACTGCACGGTGGGGCAGGACGGTTCGGTCAGCTATCCCGCCGGCCGGAAACCGGGTGCGGAGAAGGACGAACCGGGCGGCACGGTGTCCGGGAGCGCCGGGGGCAGTCCGACGTCGGACGCACTGGAGCGGCAGGCGGCGGGCATCCACCCGAATCCGTACTACGGCAGGGCGATGGCGTACGCGAACCGGGTCGCCGACGCCCTGAAGGAAGCCACCGAGGCGGACGGCAAGTGGGCGCCGAAACTGCGGGCGTTGAAGGCCGACGACGACCTGACCGTCTCCAAGGCGGACTGGGCGGACGCGCAGTCGGACATGGGCGGGGTCCGCGAGGCGGGCAAGAACTACCTGGACTCGCTGCCGCAGGCCCCGAAGGACGGCACCCCGGCGCAGAACGCCGACTGGTGGAAGAAGCTCAGTCCGGAGGAGCAGGCCGCGTGGCTCGCGCTGCGGCCGGACACGGTGGGGGCGCTCGACGGGCTGCCCGCGACGGTACGCGACGAGGCGAACCGCGTCGTCCTGGAGGAGAAGCGGGGCCAGCTCCAGATGGAACTGGACGCCATGCCCAAGCCGCCCGCCAACGAGTGGACGTGGATCACGGCAGGCATGTACCCGTCGAAGGTCCACACGGACGAGTGGATGGCGTGGCACAACAAGTACGGGGACCGGTACGAGCAGCTCAACAAGTCCCTCAAGGGCATGGGGAGCATCCAGGACCGCTTCGACCGGACCGGTGAGAAGGGGCTGCCCGAGGCGTACCTGCTCGGATTCAGCCCGGAGGGCAACGGCCGGGCGATCGTGGCCAACGGCAATCCGGACACAGCCGATCATCAGGCGGTCTATGTGCCGGGTACGACGTCGAACCTGGGCGGTATCGGGGGCGACATCAACCGGATGGAGAACGTGTGGCGTGTGGCCGACGCCGCCAACAACGGCTCCGTCTCCACGATCACCTGGCTCGGTTACGACGCCCCGCAGAACATCGTCAAGGACTCACCGTTCAGCCACTACGCGGATGACGGCGCTCCCGCCTACAACCGGTTCCTCGACGGCCTCGACGCGTCGCGTACGGCCGATTCCGACCCGCACCGTACGGCGATCGGCCACTCGTACGGCACGACCCTCATCGGGTCGGCGGCCCGGCAGGGTGATCTCAACGTGGACGATGTGATCCTCGCGGGCAGCCCCGGGGTGCAGGTGAGCAACGCCGATCAGATGGACGTGCCGAAGGGGCACGTCTGGAACCAGGAGGCGAAGGGGGACCCCGTCCCGGACATCGGACGCTACGGGCACGGTGGAGCCGGGTGGGAAGGAGTCTTCGTCATCCCCAGTGACGATCGTTTCGACGCCAATCAGCTGAGCACGGACACCGAGGGGCACAGCGACTACTGGAAGGAAAACACCCAGAGCCTGAAGAACCAGGGGCTCGTGGTGGCGGGCAAGGGTGAGAACGCCGACCTCAAGCAGCCGGACAACTACAGGGGCGGGAGATAGGAATGACCAGCGACCGTGCCACGTGCCAGTCTGTTGACCGATCCATCAAACGCCCGACCGACAGAGGCTCCTCAACTTGAAGATCAAGCTGGGCGCGTCCGCGCTCCTCATGTCCCTCGCCCTCACGACCCTCACTGGATGCGGCATGACTGACACCAACGGCTCCGACGGATCAGACAGCTCCGCGGGCTCGGACGACCTCCCCAGCGCAGGAACGAGCAACTCGGAGGACGCCGCCGATGAGGCGGAGCGGGTCTCCAGTGAGCTCTACGACCTGATCGGCATCAAGGGAAAGGCGTCCGACACCGGACCGGGCGTTTCGGAGTGCGGCGACAAGGATCCGGAGAAGTACTTCACGATCTTTCACCCGTGGACTTTCACGCCGGCATCGGCCGACCAGCTCGAAGGTGTGATGGAACGGCTCAAGACGGAGCTGCCCAAGAACGGCTGGAAGGTCGTCGAGTACGGGCGGGACAACAGCAAGAACAAGAACCTCAGCCTCACCGCCGACAACGACGAGAAGAAGTACAGCGTCCAGATCGCGTACTTCGCGAAGGACGCATCACCGAACCTCAACCTGATGCTCGTCTCCGGCTGCTACCAGGTACCCGACGGCGAGAAGGTCTACCGGTTCTGAGAGGCCCCACCCCCTCACCGCCGCACAGCGACCGCGATCTTGCCGCGTGGGCGTCGGCGGGTCTCGCCTGTGGTGGGGCCGCCTTCCAGCAGGGTGTGCGCCTGTGCGACGTCGGCCAGTGGTAGCACCGCGCCGATCACCGGCCGGAGCTTGCCCTGGTCGACCAGCCGGCCGAGGGCATCCAGCTTCGCCCGGCCGGGGCTGACGAAGACGAAGTGGTACGTCGCGTTCACGCCCCACGCGGCGAGCAGGTTCTGAGGGTCGGCGATGTCCACGATGGACACCACGCGGCCCCGGTCGGCGAGGATCTCCGGGCTGCGGCTGAGGGTGTCCCCGCCCACCGTGTCCAGTACGACGTCCACCGCGCCCAGCGCGCGGACCTGCGGCACGTAGTCACCGGCCGAGAAGTCGATCGTGTGGTCGGCTCCCAGTCCGGTGACGAACTCGTGGTCCCTCGCCCGCGCCGTGGTCACCACCTCGGCTCCCAGCGCGCTGGCGAGCTGGACCGCGACCGAGCCGACCCCGCCCGCGCCGCCGTGCACCAAGACCCGTTCCCCGACCCGCAGTCCGGCGCGTTCGACCAGCCCCTCCCACGCCGTCATGCCCACGAGTGCGAGACCCGCCGCCTCGACGTGCGACAGCCCCGCGGGCTTGCGGGCGACCACGGCCTGGTCGACCACGTGGAACTCGGCGTAGGTCCCCTGCCCGGTGAACACCGGCGCCAGGTACCAGACCTCGTCGCCCGGCCGGAAGTCGTCCGCCCCGGGACCGGTCCCGACCACCACGCCGGACACGTCGTTGCCGATCACGGCGGGCAGCGCCACCTCGTCGCGGTAGTCGCCGCGCCGGGTCTGGAGGTCGAGGGGGTTCACGGACGTGGCCTCCACGCGCACCAGCAACTGGCCGGGTCCGGGAGTGGGTCTTGGCAGCTCTCGGGGGGCGAACGCGGTGTCCGCGTCACCGAAGCGGACGAGTTCCACCACGCGCATCGAAGTCGACATGCCACGACCTTAGATCGAGATATCGCGAATCGTCAATATGTCCTTGCGTTACGATCACCGCATGTTCTCGGAGGCAGAGTTGCTGGCTGTGTTCCGCGCCCTGTCCAACCCGGCCCGCCGTCAGATGCTGGTGTGGCTCAAAGACCCGATGAGCTTCCCCGGCCAGGAGCCCGACGACGTCGAGATCGGCGTCTGCGTGACCGACATCCAGCAGCGGACAGGTCTGGGGCAGTCGACCACCTCGCAGTACCTCACGATGCTGCGGCAGGCAGGACTGGTCATCGCCACCCGGCGGGGCAAGTGGACCTACTACCGCCGCGACGAGGCGAACATCGCCCGCCTCCTGGACACCCTGCGCGACGTGTTCTAGACCGCTCCGGACTACCCCGGCACCGACGGCAGCTTCACCAGCACCGCCAGCCCGCCGTCCGTCCCGCCCGGCTCCGCCGTCACCCTGCCGCCGTGCGCCGTCACGATCGAGCGGACGATCGAGAGGCCGAGGCCCGCCCCCGGACCCATCCGGTCGCGGCCCTCGCCGCGCCGGAACGGTTCGAAGAAGGCCGCGATCTCCTCCGGGGCGATGCGCGGGCCGTTGTTCCGTACGGTCAAGGCGGTCCCGGAAACCTGGACGGCGACCTCGCCCTTCCCGTACGCCTGCGCGTTGGCCAGCAGATTGCCGACCAGCCGGTCCAGCAGCGCCCGGTTGCCGCGTATTCGGCCGGGCCCCTCCACCGTCACCGTCAGGCCGTGCCGCGCCGCCTCCTCCGTCACCAGCTCGCCCCAGCGGATCTCCTCCTGGTCCTCGACCTCGCGCTCGCTGCGCGCCAGGACCAGCAGGCCCTCGATGAGGCGTTCGCTGCGCCGGTTGTTGTCGAGCAGCATCTCCTTCGTACGGGCCAGCTCCTCGGGCGTGCCCGCGCCCGCGAGGCCCACCTGGATCGCCGTGCGCTGCGTGGCCAGCGGCGTACGCAGCTCGTGGGAGGCGTTCGCGATGAAGCGGCTCTGGCTGTCGAACGCCTTCTGGAGCCGGCCCAGCAGCGCGTCGAGCGTGTCGCCCAGCTCCTTCAGCTCGTCGTCGGGGCCGGTGGAGCCGATCCGTTCGTGGAGGTTGCGTTCGGAGAGCAGCCGCGCCTTCGCCGTCATGGCGTGTACGGGGCGCAGCACCCGGCCCGCCGTCCACCAGCCGACGGCGACGGCGCACAGCGCCATCACCAGCAGCGCGCCCACCGACCAGAACATCAGCTCGTCCGACGCGGCGTCGCTGACGTTGTCGGTGAGCTGGGTGACGGTGACGGGCGCGAGTTCGCCGCGTTCGGTGAGGAAGTAGCCGTTGCCCGACGCCGGCGGGTTCGCGGGGACGACGCGGGCCGCGATCTCGGCGGCCTCCGACTCCGTACCGGCGCTGGAGAGCAGGTACACGACGGTGAGCAGACAGCCGCCGAGGACGAGGAAGACCGCGCCGTAGACGAGGGCGATCCGCTTTCGGATGGCACCGGTCACCACACGTCACCCCTCACAGAACCGCACCCCTCACAGGACGTAGCCCCCGCCGTCCCCGTCCATGCCCACGTCCACCGTCCGGATCAGCGCCGGATCGCCGAGCTTCACCCCGAGCTGCCCCACACAGACCCGTACGACACCCGCGAGCGGGTCGGTCTGCGCGTCCCACGCCCGCTCCAGCAGCTGCTGCGCGGTCACGGCCTTGCCGTCCGCCTCCAGCAGGATCTGGAGCACGGTCAGCTCCTTCACGGAGAGATCGAGGGCCATGCCGTCCCGGTCCGCCGTACGCTCCACGGTGTCCAGCCGCACCCCGCGCCGCTCCAGCGTGGGCGGTAACGCCCGGGCGCTGCGCCGGCGCAATGCCCGTACCCGCGAGACCAGTTCGGGGAACTCGAAGGGCTTGCCCAGATAGTCGTCGGCGCCCAGGTCGAGCCCTTTGACGCGCTCCTCCATGGAGGAGGACGCCGTGAGCATCAGGATCCGGGTCCGGGACTCGTCGGCGACGAGCTTGCGGGCGACGTCGTCGCCGTGGACACGGGGGAGGTCACGGTCGAGTACGACGACGTCGTAGTCGTGCAGTCCGAGGTAGGCGAGCGCGGCGTCCCCGCTGTAGACGGTGTCGACGGCGAAACCGGCGCGGCGCAGCCCGGTGGCGATCAGCTCGGCCAGGATTTCCTCGTCCTCGGCGACCAGCACCCGCATGTCGATCCTCCCCGTTCCGGCACACTCTCTTCACGCCTACCCGTGCGCAGGCCCACGAATGTCTTCTCTCTCCTTCATAAGATGCGCCAACGGGGGGCGTAGGTTGTGCCGGATCCACACTCTTTAAGCACACTCTCAGGTTTTAAGCGTGTGAGGGCACCGTCGGCGGGCCGTTAGGATTTCGACCATGGCCGCCACTGGATCCGAAGAGCAGGGTGGGCGGGCGTACTACGTCACCACCCCCATTTACTACGTCAACGACGCTCCTCACCTGGGCCACGCCTACACGACCGTCGCAGGCGACGTGCTCACCCGCTGGCACCGCCAGCGGGGCGAGAAGGTGTGGTACCTCACGGGCACCGACGAGCACGGTCAGAAGATCATGCGCACGGCCGAGGCGAACGGGGTCACTCCGCAGGAGTGGGCGGACAAGCTCGTCGACGAGGCGTGGCGGCCTCTGTGGGAACACCTCGACATCAAGAACGACGACTTCATCCGTACGACGGAGAAGCGGCACACCGACCGGGTCCAGGAATTCGTCCAGGACCTGTTCGACAAGGACGAGATCTACAAGGGCGGCTACGAGGGCCCGTACTGCGTGGGCTGCGAGGAGTACAAACTCCCGGGCGAACTGCTCGACGGCGAGGGTGAGTTCGCGGGGCTGAAGCTCTGCGCGATCCACAAGACGCCGGTGGAGATCCTCAAGGAGGAGAACTACTTCTTCAAGCTGAGCGAGTACGGTCCCAAGCTCCTCGCGCACTACGAGGCCAACCCGGGCTTCATCCAGCCGGAGTCCGCGCGCAACGAGGTCGTGAACTTCGTCAGGCAGGGGCTCCAGGACCTGTCGATCTCGCGGTCGACGTTCGACTGGGGCGTCCCGGTGCCGTGGGACGAGAAGCACGTGATCTACGTGTGGATCGACGCGCTCCTGAACTACGCGACGGCCGTCGGCTACAACGAGAACCCGCAGAAGTTCGAGGAGACGTTCCCCGCCGACGTGCATCTCGTCGGCAAGGACATCCTGCGCTTCCACGCGATCATCTGGCCCGCGATGCTGATGGCGCAGGGCCTGCCGCTGCCGGGCAAGGTCGCCGCGAACGGGTGGCTGATGGTCGGCGGCGAGAAGATGTCGAAGTCGAACCTGACCGGCATCAAGCCGCAGGACCTGACCTCGCACTTCGGCGTGGACGCGTACCGCTGGTACTTCCTGCGGGCCATCGCGTTCGGCCAGGACGGCTCGTTCTCCTGGGAGGACTTCTCCGCCCGGTACACCTCCGAGCTGGCCAACGACTACGGCAACCTCGCGTCGCGCGTCGCGGCGATGGTCGGCAAGTACTTCGGCGGCACGCTGCCGGAGGGGACGTCCGGCGGGGCCGCCGAGCAGGCCGTACGGGACGGGCTGGCGAAGGCGGTCACCGAGGCCGACCGGAAGATCGGCGAGGAGCTGGACTTCCAGGGCGGCATCCTGGCGATCTTCGACTTCGTGAAGCAGGTCAACGGCTACATCACGGAGCAGGAGCCGTGGAAGGTCGCGAAGGACACGTCCCCCGAGGGCCAGGCGGCGCTCGCGACGATCCTCTACACCGCCTCGGAGGCGCTGCGCGGTGTCGCGGTGCTGCTGAACCCGGTGATGCCCGAGACGTCGCAGAAGCTCTGGGACTCCCTCGGCGCGGACGCCGCGCTGGGCGCGCTGGCGGACCAGCGGGTGGCGGACGCGGGCACGTGGGGCCGGCTCCCCGCGGGCACGACTGTGACGAAGGGCGCGGTGCTGTTCCCGCGCCTGGAGGAGAAGCAGGCGTAAGCCCTGCCCTGCCTCCGGACGCCGGAAGGGCCGCCGCGGTCGCGGCGGCCCTTCCGGCGTTCCCGCGCGTGCCCTACCTGCCCAGCGCGGACACGTCGCCCATCACCACCTGCGGGCGCTTCGCCGGGTCCAGCCAGCGCATCAGTTCCTTCAGCCGGGCGATCGGCAGCGAGACGCAGCCCTGGGTCGGGCCGCCGTGGTCCACATGGATCCAGATGCCGCCGCCCTTGGCCTCGCCCAGGGGGCGTGCCCAGTCCAGTGGGGTGGTGCCGGGCTCGCGATTGTAGTTGATGGCCACGACATGGTCGAACGAACCGGCCAGCTGCTCGCCCTCGAAGCCGACACCCTCGATCGTGAAGGCCGGGCCCTCGTCGTACGGAAGCTTCGTCCCCGGGTCGGGCAGCCGGCCGCCCGCGTCCGTCAGGCCGAAGACACCGACGGGGCTGCGGAGGTCGCCCTGGCGGTGGTCGTCGGTCCAGCCCTTCAGCGCGTTGTGGGCCGGCCACGGGTCGGTGACGGAGCGCCAGCCCCGCACCGGGTCGCGCTCGTAGAGGACCAGGGTCGCCCGGTTGGAGTCCGGGGCGTCGCCGGTGACCACGACCGCCTGGCGGCTGTCGGCCGGGATCCGCGCGCGGGTCTTCGGGCCGAGCGAGGGGATCTCCCTCGGGCGTACGGTCCGCTCCCCCGACTGCGAGTCCGGCACGGCCCGCCCCAGGCCGCCACGCGCGTCCGCGTTTCCGCCGCCGCCCCCGTCGGCGTCGGCCCGTGCGCCGGTCGCGCCCTTGCCGTCCGGCGCCGTCGGGGCGGACGATTCCGCTCCCCAGGACCCGAGCCCGCCCGCGCAGCCACTGACCAGCAGACCGGCGGCGAGCAGGAGGGCGGCCACTGCGTGCGGCCGTGCGCGGTGAGACATGGGGGGCCTTTCAGCTCTCGTGGGGGCGGAGTGGTGCGCACCGGCGATCATGTCGCGTACGTCGCCGACGATCCGGGAACTCGCGCCCGCCCCGGCGGCACAGACACCGACTTGGCCGCCGAAGCGGGTCCGGACCGGGACCGGCCGCAGTTCTCCGACGCCCTGTCCAACGCGTCGCCGGGTCGCCGGGCACGGCGAGCACCGTGAGCACGTGAGCACGTGAGCACCCATGCGAAGGGCCCGGAACCGTACGTACGGTTCCGGGCCCTTCGAACAGACGATCTGCCTACTTGGCGACCGGCTTGCGCAGCTGGATGTTCAGCTCGCGCAGCCGCGTCTCGTCCAGCTCCGTCGGCGCGCCCATCATCAGGTCCTGCGCGTTGCCGTTGAGCGGGAAGGCGATCGTCTCGCGGATGTTGGGCTCGTCGGCGAGGAGCATCACGATGCGGTCGACGCCCGGCGCGATGCCGCCGTGCGGCGGGGCGCCGAGGCGGAACGCGCGCAGCATGCCCGCGAACTCGTGCTCGACGGTCTCCCGGTCGTAGCCCGCGATCTCGAACGCCTTGAGCATCAGCTCCGGTTCGTGGTTCCTGATCGCGCCCGACGACAGCTCGATGCCGTTGCAGACGATGTCGTACTGCCACGCCAGGATGTCCAGCGGGTCCTTGGTCTCCAGGTCCTCAAGGCCGCCCTGGGGCATGGAGAACGGGTTGTGCGAGAAGTCGATCTTGCCGGTGTCCTCGTCCTTCTCGTACATCGGGAAGTCCACGATCCAGCAGAACCGGAAGACACCCTCCTCGAAGTGGCCGGCCCGCTTGGCCGCCTCGACGCGGACCGCGCTCATGATCTTCGAGACCTCGTCGAACTCGCCCGCGCCGAAGAAGATCGCGTGGCCGGGCACGAGCGACAGACGCTCGGTGAGAACCTTGACGTTGTCCTCGGTGAGGAACTTGGCGATCGGGCCCGCCAGCGCGCCGTCCTCGCCGACCCGCACCCACGCGAGGCCCTTGGCGCCCTGCTCGACCGCGTAGTCACCGAGGCCGTCGAAGAACTTCCGCGACTGGCCCGCGGTGTCCGGCACCGGCAGCGCGCGCACGTGCTTGCCCGCGAACGCCTTGAACTCGGAGCCCTCGAAGACGTCCGAGATGTCGACGAGCTCCAGCTTGGCCCGCAGGTCCGGCTTGTCGTTGCCGTACTTGAGCATCGACTCGCGGAACGGGATCCGCGGGAAGGGGGAGGTGACCTCGCGCCCGTTGCCGAACTCGGTGAACAGCTCCGTCATCAGCTTCTCGATCGGCCGGAAGACGTCCTCCTGCTCGACGAAGGACATCTCCACGTCGAGCTGGTAGAACTCGCCGGGCGAGCGGTCCGCGCGGGCGTCCTCGTCGCGGAAGCAGGGCGCGATCTGGAAGTAGCGGTCGAAGCCCGAGATCATCAGCAGCTGCTTGAACTGCTGCGGGGCCTGCGGCAGCGCGTAGAACTTGCCCGGGTTCAGCCGGGAGGGGACCACGAAGTCGCGGGCGCCCTCGGGGGACGTCGCGGTCAGGATCGGGGTCGCCATCTCGTTGAAGCCCAGCGCGGTCATCTTGTGCCGGATGGCGGAGATCACGGCCGTACGCAGCAGGATGTTGCGGTGCATGCGCTCGCGGCGCAGGTCGAGGAAGCGGTACTCCAGGCGCCGCTCCTCGTTGACCCCGTCCTCGGCGTTGATCGTGAACGGCAGCGGCCCGGCCGCGCCCAGGACCTCGACCTCGGTGACCTCGATCTCGATCTCGCCGGTCGGCAGCTCCGGGTTCACGTTGTCCGCGCCACGGGCGGAGACCTTGCCGTCGATACGGACGACGGTCTCCTTGGTGAGCTTGGACAGCTCCTCGTTGGCCGGGGTGCCGGGGCGGGCGACGAGCTGGACGAGACCGTAGTGGTCGCGGAGATCGATGAAGAGGATGCCGCCCAGGTCTCGACGATTGTGCAGCCAGCCGCTCAGCCGGACGTCGGTGGAGACGTCAGAGGCGCGGAGCTCGCCGCAGGTGTGGGACCTGTACCGATGCATCGTCGTTCATCCAGTCTTAGCTTTTGGCGGGTGGGCTTGGCCGCACCAGGTTACCGGCAGGGCCAAGACCACTTCCCCCGTATATACGGGGCCGGTCCCGCATCAGGCGTCCGCGAGGCGCGCCCGCCCGGCCACCCGCACGCCCGCTTGACCCCGCACTCATCTGCCATACCTGTCTAAAGTGGTGCAATGCGCACCGAGGATGTACTGGCCGCGATCGCGACCGGTCTGTGGCGCTGGGACAACGCTGCCGGGATCGTCACCCTCGACGCGGAGGCGGCGCGGCTGCTCGGGCTGCCCGCCGAGCCCACGGTCCTCAGCGAGGCGGCCACTCGCGCGCGCCTGCATCCCGTCGACTGGAACGAGATCTACGCCGTCGTGCGCCTCGCCGTCGCCGAGGGGACGCTCGCCGAGACCCAGGTGCGGGTCGTGGACGAGGAGGGGCGGGTGCTCCGTACCATCAGGTCCCGCTCGAAGCCGCTGGTCACCCACCGGGAGTACGGCGAGGACTACGAGCTGATCGGCACCCTCCAGGAGATCGTCGAACCGCAGGCGGGCGCGCTGACCGGCCGCAGCCCGGTCGCCGGCGACTGGCGCCGCTCACGCGAGGCGTTCCTGCTCGACGCGGGGCGGGCGCTCGCCGAGGCGCGCTCCACCGCCGAGGTGCTGCGGGTCGCCGCATCCCTGTCGATGCCGGGCTTCTCCCCCGACGGGCTCGCCGTCTTCGGCGTCGACGGCGACCGGCTGACGATCATCGGGCACCACGGGAACCCGGACAACGCGGAGGGGCCCTTCACCGACATGTCCGTGAACACGGACTACCCGGCGGCCGAGGTCGTACGGACCGGCCGGGCCATCTACATCCCGACGGCCCGGGAGTTCCACGACCGCTACCCCGCCACCTGGTCGATCGTGAAGGGCTTCGGCCGCCAGTCCTGGGCCTATGTGCCGCTGATCGTGGCCGGGCGCACGATGGGCGCCTGGATGGCCGCCTTCAAGAACCCGGTGACGTTCACACCGGACGAGCGCTCCGTACTGACGACGGTCGCCAGGATGCTCGCGCAGGCGCTGGCGCGCGCCGAGGTCGCCGAATCGGAGCGTGAGCTGTCGCTGGGGCTCCAGCGCTCGATGATGCCGACGCTGGGGCCGGAGATCCCGGGGATGACCGTCGCCGCGCGCTATGTGCCGACCGGCGGCGGGCTCCAGGTCGGCGGCGACTGGTACGACATCATCCCGCTGCCAGGCGGCACCAAGGTGGCGCTGGTCATCGGGGACGTGCAGGGGCACGACGTCCGGGCCGCGGGCCTGATGGGGCAGCTGCGGATCGCCCTGCGCGCGTACGCCGCCGAGGGCCACCGGCCCGACGCCGTGCTGTCCCGCGCCTCGCGCTTCCTGCACGGCATGTACGAGTTCTCCACCGCCCAGGGCCCCACGCACCCCGACCAGAGCGACCCCGGCGAGGACTCCGACTACACCGTGCCGCGCTTCGCGACATGCCTGTACATGGAGGTCGACCCGGACTCCGGCACGCTCGACATCGCGCGGGCCGGCCACCCCGACCCGGTGATCCGCGCGGCGGACGGCACGGCGCTGATCCGGCAGACGGCGGGCGGGCTGCCGCTGGGCATCGAGGCGGACTCGGACTACCCGACGACCCGGGTGCACCTGGAGCCCGGCGACACCCTGATGCTCTGCACCGACGGGCTCATCGAGACCGGCGGGCACGACATGCTGAGCGGCTGGACACGGCTGCGGCCCGTGCTGGAGGACAACACCGACCTGTCGCTGGAGAAGCTCGCCGACGCGCTGGTCGCGGCGGTCCACGGCCCCAGCTCGCACTACACGACGGGCCCGCTCGCCGACCGCCGCGAGGACGACATCGCGCTGCTGCTGCTCTCCCGCGACAGCTCCCCCGTACGCCGCCCTCCGCGCCGTACGGTCCTGACGATCGCCCAGGCCGAACCCGAGCAGGTCGCCGACGCGCGGCGGCAGTTGAAGGACCTGCTGCACGACTGGGCGGACGAGGAACAGGTCGACTCGGCGGTGCTGATGATCTCCGAGATGACCACGAACGTGCTCGTCCACACGGACGGCGACGCGGTGCTGATCGCCGAGGCGGCGGGGGAGCGCGGCAAGCGCCGCCTGCGGGTCGAGGTCGCGGACGCGAGCGACGAACTGCCGCACAAACGACGCCCGGGGGAACTGGCGTCGAGCGGGCGCGGGCTGGTCCTGATGGAGATGCTGGCGGACGCGTGGGGGGTGGATCCGCGGGGCGAGGGCAAGTCGATCTGGTTCGAGATCTACGAGAAGGGCGCGGCGGGCTGAGCCGGGACGGCAACCGGGCGGCGGGTCACCGGGCGCCGGCCGGGGCGGCGATGCCCCGGCGCGCCGAGCCACGGCCCCCGGCCCCGGTCACGGGCTCCGCGCCTCGTACCGTTCCCGGATCTCCGCGATCACCCCGAACGCCGCCGCCGTCAGCGGCACCGCCAGCAGCAGCCCCAGGATGCCCGCCACGGTGCCCCCCGCCGTGATCGCCAGCATGACGACCGCCGGATGCATCTGCACCGTACGGCTCTGGATCACCGGCTGGAGCACATGCCCCTCCAGCACCTGTACGGCCAGAACGACCCCCAGCGCCCACAGCGCGATCACCACTCCCCGGTCGGCGAGTGCCACGAGGATGGCGACGGCGCCGGACAGAAAGGCGCCGAGATACGGGATGTACGCCCCCACGAACACCAGCGCCCCGAGCCCGACCGCGCCCGGCACGCGCAGGATCAGCAGGCCCACCGTGATGCAGACCGCGTCGATGAGCGCGATGAACGTGGTCCCCCGCATGAAGCCCTCGACGGCCCCGTACGCGCGCCGCGCCATCGCCTCGACGATGTCGCCGGTACGGCGCGGGGTGACCGAGCGCAGCGCGCCGGCGAACCGGTCGGAGTCCTTGAGGAAGAAGAAGATCAGCAGCAGCGCGAGCACGGCGGTGGCGATCAGCTCGCCGACGACGCTGAGCCCGGTGATCACCCCGGAGGCCGCGGTACCGCCGAACTTGCTGAGCAGGCTCTTCGCGTTCGACGCGACATCGTCCAGGGACGTCCCGGCCGCCCCGAGGTGCTTGCTGAGATCCTGCCCGGCCTGCTTGAGCGAGTTGACGATCTGGTCGCCTGTCTCGATGAGCGCGCTGACGACGATGTAAACGGCCCCGCCGACGACCGCGACCACGGCCAGACAGGTCAGCCCGGCGGCGAGGGACTTCGGCACCTTGAGGGCGACGAGCCGCCGGTAGAACGGGCCGAGCAGCGCGGTGCCGAGGATGGCGAGCAGGACGGGGGTGACGGCGGTCTTGAAGGTGATGACGACCCACACGCCGACGCCGACGACCCCGGCGACGAGCAGCAGGACGGCGCACCAGGCACCCACCCGCCGGACCTCAGGGGGCAGCACGCCGGGCGTGCCGCTCCCGCGCGAGTTCTCCATCCGCCCACCCGACCACGGGGCTCGCGCCGCTGTCCCACGGATGGGGCCGGGTGGGTGACGGGGTGTCACTCAGAGGTGGAGCGGGGCGGCCCGCCGCCCCGCTCCACCATGCCTTTCCCGCTCTTACGAGGCGTCCGCCGGCACCGTACCCAGCCGGCCGGACTGGAAGTCCTCGAAGGCCTGCTTCAGCTCGGCGTGACTGTTCATCACGAACGGGCCGTAGTGCGCCATCGGCTCACGGATCGGACGGCCGCCCAGCAGGACGACCTCCAGGTCCGGCTCGTTCGAGTCCTGGGACTCGTCCGCGCGGACCGTCAGCGACGATCCCGTGCCGAAGACCGCCGTCTGGCCCTTGTGCACGGGCCGCCGGTCGGGACCGACCGCGCCGCGCCCCGCCAGGACGTACGCCAGACCGTTGAAGTCCTCGCGCCACGGCAGCGTCACCTCGGCACCCGGCCGCAGCGTCGCGTGGATCATCGTGATCGGCGTGTGCGTGATGCCGGGGCCCTCGTGCCCGTCGAGCGAGCCCGCGATCACCCGCAGCAGCGCGCCTCCGTCGTGCGAGGTGAGCAGCTGCACCTGGCCGCCGCGGATGTCCTGGTAGCGCGGGTCCATCATCTTGTCGGCCGCGGGCAGGTTCACCCAGAGCTGGAGCCCGTGGAAGAGACCGCCCGACATCACGAGCGACTCCGGCGGCGCCTCGATGTGCAGCAGGCCGGAGCCCGCCGTCATCCACTGGGTGTCGCCGTTGCGGATCGTTCCGCCGCCGCCGTTGCTGTCCTGGTGGACGAAGGTGCCGTCGATGAGGTACGTCACGGTCTCGAAGCCGCGGTGCGGGTGCCAGGGCGTGCCCTTCGGCTCTCCCGGCGCGTACTCCACCTCGCCCATCTGGTCCATCATGATGAACGGGTCGAGGTGCTGGTAGGCGATCCCCGCGAAGGCCCGGCGCACCGGGAACCCCTCGCCCTCGAAGCCGCCGGGCGCGGTGGACACGGCGAGTACGGGGCGGGCGACGGCATCGGCCGCGGCCGTGACGCGGGGCAGGGTCAGCGGGTTTTCGACGGTCACAGCGGGCATTGGGGGCCTCCTCGGTTGTGGCTTCAATTTAGTTGAATCCTGAACATCTGGCAAGCGCCGAGGTATTCCGCGCCCCTCCCGCCCCGGCCCGTCCCGCGCCCGCCGGAGGGCGGCCCCCGGCACGACAGAGCGCCGGCCGGGCTGCATCAGCCCGGCCGGCGCTCTTGATCTCTCCGCACCTCCGTACGGAGGACGGCCTCAGCCGTACATCCGCCGCATCGCGAAGTCCACCATCTGCTCCACGGCCTTCGCGTCGAAGACCATCCGGTGGTCGCCCTCCATGTCGATCACGAAGCCGTACCCCGTCGGCAGCAGGTCGATCACCTCCGCGCCCGTGATCACGAAGTACTTGGACTCCTTGCCCGCGTACCGCCGCAGCTCCTTGAGCGTGCTGAACATCGGGATGACCGGCTGCTGGGTGTTGTGCAGGGCCAGGAACCCGGGGTTGTCGCCGCGCGGGCAGTAGACCTTCGACGTCGCGAAGATCTGCTGGAAGTCCTCGGCCGAGAGCGACCCGGTCGTGAACGCCCGCACCGCGTCCGCCAGGGAAGGCGGGGACGGCTCGGGGTACAGCGGCTGCTCCCCGTATCCGCCGGCGCCCATCGGCTGCTGCGGGGGTGCGTACTGCTGCTGGGCGCCAGGGTTCTGGTCGTAGCCGTACATGCGCACAAGAGTACTGAGGAAAGACCCGCCCATGGGCGCGTTGGGCCGCATGCGCTCCCCGTCGTCCTCGTCACAGACGTCCGGCGGGGGTTGCATCTTATTACCGACGGGTAGCATCATCGGAGTCGTACTGATTACGCGTGCGCCGCGCGTACGAGGAATTAGCCACCCAACCGCTTACGGAGCCGTCGCCATGGGGCACTACAAGTCGAATCTCCGCGACATCGAGTTCAACCTCTTCGAGGTCCTCGGGCGCGACAAGCTGTACGGCACGGGCCCGTTCGCGGAGATGGACGTCGAGACAGCCAGGACGATTCTTTCCGAGGTCACCAAGCTCGCCGAGACCGAGCTGGCCTCCTCCTACGCCGACGCGGACCGCAATCCGCCCGTCTTCGACCCGGAGACCAACACCGCTCCGGTGCCGGCCTCCTTCAAGAAGAGCTACCAGGCCTTCATGGACTCGGAGTACTGGCGCCTCGGCCTCCCCGAGGAGATCGGCGGCACCACCTCCCCCCGCTCCCTGATCTGGGGCTACGCGGAGCTGCTGCTGGGCGCCAACCCGGCGATCTGGATGTACACCTCGGGCCCGGCGTTCGCCGGCATCCTCTTCCAGGAGGGCAACGAGGCGCAGAAGAAGATCGCCGAGATCGCCGTCGACAAGCAGTGGGGCTCCACGATGGTGCTCACCGAGCCCGACGCGGGCTCGGACGTGGGCGCGGGCCGGACGAAGGCCGTCGAGCAGGAGGACGGCTCCTGGCACATCGAGGGTGTGAAGCGCTTCATCACCTCCGGCGAGCACGACATGTCGGAGAACATCCTTCATTACGTGCTGGCCCGCCCCGAGGGCGCCGGACCCGGCACCAAGGGCCTGTCGCTCTTCCTCGTACCGAAGTACGAGTTCGACTGGGAGACCGGCGAGCTGGGCGAGCGCAACGGCGTGTACGCGACGAACGTCGAGCACAAGATGGGCCTCAAGGCGTCCAACACGTGCGAGCTGACCTTCGGCGACCGGCACCCCGCGAAGGGCTGGCTGGTCGGTGACAAGCACGAGGGCATCCGCCAGATGTTCATGATCATCGAGTTCGCCCGGATGATGGTCGGCACGAAGGCCATCGCCGCGCTCTCGACGGGCTATCTGAACGCGCTGGAGTACGCCAAGGAGCGCGTCCAGGGCCCCGACCTCTCGCAGTTCATGGACAAGAGCGCGCCCAAGGTCACCATCACCCACCACCCGGACGTACGCCGCTCGCTGATGACGCAGAAGGCGTACGCGGAGGGCATGCGCGCGCTGGTGCTCTACACCGCCTCCGTCCAGGACGAGATCGCCAAGAAGGAGGCGGAGGGCGAGGACGTCAAGGCGGACCACGCGCTCAACGACCTGCTGCTGCCGATCGTGAAGGGCTACGGCTCCGAGAAGTCCTACGAGCAGCTGGCCCAGTCGCTCCAGACGCTCGGCGGCTCGGGGTATCTCCAGGAGTACCCGATCGAGCAGTACATCCGGGACGCCAAGATCGACACTCTGTACGAAGGCACCACCGCCATCCAGGGCCAGGACTTCTTCTTCAGGAAGATCGTCCGTGACCAGGGCCAGGCGCTGAACACGCTGTCCGAGGAGATCAAGCAGTTCCTCGCCGTCGGGACGGGCGGCGCGGAGCTGGCGCCGGCCCGTGACGCGCTCGCCAAGGCGGCCGTCGACCTGGAGGCGATCGTCGGGAAGATGCTGACCGACCTCACCGCCACCGCCGAGGACGTCAAGAACATCTACAAGGTGGGCCTGAACACCACCCGCCTGCTGATGGCCTCGGGCGACGTCGTCGTCGGCTATCTGCTGCTGCGCGGCGCCGCGGTGGCCGTGGAGAAGCTGGAGACGGCCTCCGCGAAGGACGTGCCCTTCTACCAGGGCAAGATCGCGGCGGCGAAGTTCTTCGCGGCGACCGTACTGCCGGGCGTCACGGTGGAGCGCGCGGTGGCCGAGTCGGTGGACAACTCGCTGATGGAGCTGGACGAGGCGGCGTTCTAGCCGGGCGGCGCATCTGTGTCCTCAATCGCCGGACGGGCTGAATTCTCAGCCCGTCCGGCGATTGCTGTCCGCCGCCGTCCACACGAACACGCCAAACCATGGCTCGTTATGGTGATCCCATGAGCACACCCGCCCGCTTCGACCGCGGCCACACCGACGACCTGATGACCTTCCTCGCCGCCAGCCCCACGCCGTACCACGCGGTGGCGAACGCGGCCGAGCGCCTGGAGAAGGCCGGCTTCCGGCAGGTCCAGGAGACGGACGCGTGGGAGGGGACCACCGGCGGCAAGTACGTCCTGCGCGGCGGGGCGCTCATCGCCTGGTACGTCCCCGAGGGCGCCGAGCCGCACACACCGTTCCGGATCGTCGGCGCGCACACCGACTCCCCCAACCTCCGGGTGAAGCCGCTGCCCGACACCGGCGCGTACGGCTGGCGCCAGGTCGCCGTCGAGGTCTACGGCGGGCCGCTGCTCAACACCTGGCTGGACCGGGACCTCGGACTGGCCGGCCGGCTCAGCCTGCGGGACGGCACCCACCGCCTGGTCCACGTGGACCGGCCGCTGCTGCGCGTACCGCAGCTGGCCGTCCATCTGGACCGAGGGGTCAACACCGACGGTCTGAAGCTCAACCCGCAGCGGCACATGCAGCCGATCTGGGGCCTCGGCGAGGCAGAGGAGGGCGATCTGATCCGCTTCGTCGCCGAGGAGGCCGGGGTCGACGCGTCCGACGTCACGGGCTGGGACCTGATGCCGCACTCCGTCGAGCCGCCCGCCTACCTCGGACGGGACCGCGAACTGGTGGCCGGGCCCCGCATGGACAACCTGCTGTCGGTGCACGCCGGTACGGCCGCGCTGGCAGCCGTCGCCGTGGCAGCCGACTCGGGCAGCGCCCTGCCGTACATCCCGGTGCTCGCCGCCTTCGACCACGAGGAGAGCGGCTCCCAGTCCGACACGGGCGCCGACGGGCCGCTGCTGGGCACGGTGATGGAGCGCTCGGTGCTGGCGCGCGGCGGTTCGTACGAGGACCGGGCGCGGGCGCTGGCGGGCACGGTCTGCCTCTCCTCCGACACCGGGCACGCCGTGCACCCCAACTACGCGGAGCGCCACGACCCGACGCACCACCCGCGCGTCAACGGCGGCCCGATCCTCAAGGTCAACGTCAACATGCGGTACTCGACGGACGGCGGCGGGCGCGCGGTGTTCGCGGCGGCGTGCGAGCGGGCCGGGGTGCCGTGGCAGTCGTTCGTCTCCAACAACTCGATGCCGTGCGGCACGACGATCGGCCCGATCACGGCCGCCCGCCACGGCATCAAGACGGTCGACATCGGTGCGGCGATCGTGTCGATGCACAGCGCCCGCGAACTGTGCGGCGCGGACGACCCGTTCCTGCTCGCGAACGCGCTGACGGCGTTCCTGGAGAGCTGACCGCGCGTCGGCCGCACAGCCCAACTCCCCGCCTCCTGCATGGGTGTTCCCGCGCCGGGTACCCGCACAGCGGCCCTGGAACGGCCACCACTCGGATCAGGAGGCGGGATTCATGGGCGTTGGCGGATGCATCGCACTCATCGCGGTGGGGGCGATCCTCACGTTCGCGACGGACTGGGAGGCGGAGAGTGTCAACCTCGACCTGGTCGGGGTGATCCTCATGGCGGTCGGCCTCATCGGCATCGCGACGTTCACGAGCATGGCCAAGCGCCGGCGGGCGATCGTGCAGCCGCCGACGGTGATCGAGCGCGACCGGTAGGCGGCCCGGGGCCGGCTGTTACGCGTCCAGGCCGGCCAGCACCAGCCCCAGCCGGCCCGTGCCCGACTCCGTGACGCGTACGGGGATGCTCCAGTCCTGCTGGTGGACATGGCACGCGGGGTACTCGATCTCCGGCGCGTCGTCGCAGGACGCGGCCATCGCCGAGACGTGCAGCACGCCCTCGGTGACGCCCTCGGCCACCACCAGCCCGCGGCCGAGGTCCGTACCCGCGCCGGCGCCCCCGGCCAGCAGCTCCGCCGGGCTGGCGGAGACCAGGAGCCGGGTCGACGGACCGTAACGGGTGTCCAGCTTCTGCCCGTTGGGCGCCTCGAAGACGACGTCGAGCCGGAGCGCGCCCGGCCCGATGTCGGTCGCCGCGCGCTGCGTGCGGTGCGCGACCGACTCGACGCGGACGGCCTCGTCGGGCAGCCGCAGCCGGGTCAGCCGGTGCCGGGCGGACTCGACCACGACGATGTCGGCGCCGACGAGCACCGCGTCGGACGGCTCCCGCAGGTCCGTGGCGAGCGTCGTGACCTCGCCGGTCGCCGGGTCGTAGCGGCGCAGGGCGTGGTTGTACGTGTCCGAGACGGCCACCGAGCCGTCCGGCAGCGCGGTCACACCGAGCGGGTGCTGGAGCAGGGCCTGTCCGGCGGGGCCGTCGCGGTGGCCGAAGTCGAAGAGCCCGGTGCCGACGGCGGTCCGTACGACGAAGCCGTCGCCGGCCGCGTCGCCGTCCCGCTCCACGTACCGCAGGGCGCTGGTCTCGGAGTCGGCGACCCAGAGCCGGTCCCCGGCCGCGGCGAGCCCGGACGGCTGCGCGAACCACGCCTCGCCGGCGGGCCCGTCGACCAGACCCTCGTTGGTGGTCCCGGCCGCGACCTCGACGGTGCCGGACGCCGGGTCGTACGTCCACAACTGGTGCACCCCGGCCATCGCGATCCACAGCCGGTCCTGCCACCAGGCGACGTCCCACGGCGATGACAGCGCCACGTCGAGCGCGGGCCCGTGGGTGGGCGAGCCCTGCCACCACTGGCGGCCGGTGCCCGCGAGGGTCTCGACGCCGCCGGTGGCGGGGTCGTACGCGCGGACGGCGTGGTTCACGGTGTCGGCGACGGCGATCCGGCCGTCGGGCAGCTGCGCGAGCCCCTGCGGCTCGTTGAACGCGTCACCGGCGAGGCCCCGCACACCGTTCCCGACGCGCCGTACGACGCTCTCGCCGTCGGCCGCCAGCTCGACCAGCTGGTGCCGGGTGGAGTCGGAGACGAGGAAGTTCCCCGAGGGCAGGGCGAGGACCTTGCCGGGGAAGCGCAGATCGGTGGCGACGGGCTCCGGCGGCACGTACGGCCCGTCGCCGCGCCGCAGCGTCCCCTTCGCGGCGTGCTCCGCCTCCAGCTCCTGGACCAGCTTCTCGATGGCGTGCGCGTGCCCCTCGCCCGCGTGCTGCGCCACCACGTACCCCTCGGGGTCGATGACGACGAGCGTGGGCCAGGCCCGTACCGCGTACTGCTTCCAGGTCGCCAGCTCGGGATCGTCCAGGACGGGGTGGTGCACCTCGTACCGCTCGACGGCGTCCACGACGGCGGCGTGCTCGGCCTCGTGGACGAACTTCGGCGAGTGGACCCCGATGATCACGACGGTGTCGCTGTGCTTCTGCTCCAACTCGCGCAACTCGTCGAGGACATGCAGACAGTTGATGCAGCAGAAGGTCCAGAAATCGAGCAGGACGATGCGTCCGCGCAGGTCGGCCAGGCCGTACGCCTTGCCGCCGGTGTTGAGCCAGCCACCCCGGCCCACCAGCTCGGGAGCGCGGACCCGGGCCCGGCGGCGGGGTGCGGGGGCGGGTACGGATGCGGACGCGTCGTTCATGATTCAAGGGTGCCATCCGGCTCGGACACCGCGACCCGGCACCCCGCGCACGGGCCCCCAGGCGGCCTGGGTGCCCCACGGCCGGCCGGGCGGAGGAAGGGTTACGGGCTGCCGCCTGCCGCCCCGCCCGGCCCTCCGGGGCCCGGTCTCGTCAGGCCCCGCCGGCGCCGGGGCCGGGGGCGCGGACCAGGACCTCGCCCGCCTCCGTACGGAAGTAGAGCACCGAGCGGCCCGACCGGCGGCGGGCGATCAGGCCCGCGTCCAGCAGGACCCTGAGGTGGCGGCCCACCGAGCCCAGGCCCTGGTCCGTCAGTGCCACCAGCTGCGTCGTGGACTTCGGGGAGCCCAGCAGGGCGAGCACCCGGGCCCGGCCGGGGCCGAGCAGGGTGCGCAGGGGTCCCGGGACCGGCGGGCGGGCGCCCTCGTCGGCGAGGGCACCGGCGCACGGGTACACCACGGCGTAACGGTCGGCGTCCCACGACACCCAGCTCTGCTCCGGCGTCACCGGCACGAACATCAGCCGCACCCCGGGGATCACCTGCGACAGGTCGGTGCCGGGGCGGATCTGGAGGCGGCTGCCGCCGAGCCAGCGCATCCCGCGCCGCATGTCGCCCAGCGCGGACGCCCAGCCGCCCCGGCTCAACTGCGCCGTACGCGCCAGGACATCGGCCTCGATCAGACGCCGGCGCCGGGGCCAGTACGGCAGCACCGTCTCGGCCCACACCCACTCCACCACCGAGGCCGCCCGCTCCGGAAGGTCGTCACGGTCCGCGAGGAGCGCGGGCAGCGGGCCTCCCAGGGAGACCAGCAGATCGGCGCGGACGGTGGCGGGCGGCGTCTCGCGGATCCGGGTCAGCTCGTCGTCGAAGGTCTGCTCGGTCAGGGTCTGCCCGGTGGGCGTGGGCGTGATGAAGTCGGCGTTCCAGGTGCGGCCGAAGGCCGACCGTACGAGCAGCGCGGTGATCGGGTCGTCGGCCTGCCGGGCCCGGTAGGCGGGCAGGTGGGTGTCCAGCCACTCGCGCTCGCCGGGGTGCGCCGCCCGGCCGTCCTCCAGCGCGCGCAGGGTCGCGACCGCCTCGGTGAGGGGCGACACGACGAACCGGCTCCCGGCGAGTGTGTCGGCGTCCACCTGCCACCAGCCCATGTGCCGCCCGCCCTCTCCCATGTTTCGCGCTGTCGCGAAACATTAACGCCCCACGCCGGGGGCCTCGGAGACTCCGGTCATGCGCACCTACCAAGAGCTGTTCCGCACCCCGGAGTTCACCCCGCTCTTCCTCACCTCCGCCGGCCAGGTCGCGGCCCAGACCGTCAGCGGGCTGGCGCTGGGCACGCTCGTCTTCACGAGGACCGGCTCGCCGCTGCTCTCCGCGCTCGCCATGTTCGGCCCCTCGCTCGCCCAGGTGATCGGCGCGACGATGCTGCTGTCGGCGGCCGACCGGCTGCCGCCGCGCGCCACCCTGGCCGCGCTGTCGCTGCTCTTCGCGCTCGGTATGGCCGCCGCGGCGCTGCCCGGTCTGCCTGTTCCGGCGGTCCTCGGGATCGTGCTCGGGCTCGGGGTGTTTTCCGCGCTGGGCGGCGGGGTGCGCCTCGGGCTCCTCAACGAGATCCTCACCAAAGAGGGCTATCTGCTCGGCCGGTCCACGATCAACATGTCCGCAGGTCTGATGCAGATCGGCGGCTTCGCGACCGGCGGTCTGCTGGTCGCGGTCCTCTCGCCGCGCGGCGCGCTGCTCACCGGCGCCGCGCTGTATCTGGTGGCGGCGGCCGTGGCGCGGCTCGGCCTCAGTAGGAGGCCGAGCCGCGCCACGGGCCGCGCGTCGATCGGCCAGACCTGGCGGAACAACGCGCGACTGCTGTCGTCCCCGCCCCGCCGCACCGTCTATCTGG